>JADLAH010000043.1 GCA_020848315.1 Chitinophagales bacterium
AACGTGGCAGCGGCGGCCGTGGCTGCGCACGAATGCGGACACGCCGTGCAGCACGCTACAGCTTACAGCTGGCTGACGATGCGTTCCAAGCTGGTGCCAATTGTTCAGGTCAGCTCACAGTATATGCAGTGGGTGATTATGGGTGGTCTGGCAGTACTGATGTTCACCAAAGGACAGATGCCTTGGATATTGCTGGCAGGGATTGTACTGTTTGCTATAACTACCTTGTTCAGTTTCATCACCTTGCCGGTGGAGTTCGACGCTTCGAACCGTGCACTGAAATGGCTGGACAGCACACAAATCGTGTACGGCGACCAGCATGACAAAGCCAAAAACGCGCTGAAATGGGCGGCTTCTACTTATGTAGTGGCAGCATTGGGCTCATTGGTGACCCTACTCTACTACATATCCATCTTCATGGGTGCGAGAAGAAGAGACTAAAACAAGCTTTTTAAATTGTATACAAAGCAAGCCTGACAGGCTTGCTTTTTTTGTTGTGCAGATATCTCTGAATTGCGTAATTTTATGGTATAATATATTATGCCATGAACAAACTGACTTTTCTTTTAGCTGTAACGACACTCTTATTCATCAGTTCCTGCAAAAAGGATTCGGATGACAACACCATTAACGTTCCCACAGACGGCCTGGTATCCTATTTTAAATTCGATGGAAACTTAAAGGATGCAAAAGGCAACACACCGGAAGGAAGCAACAATGGCAATGCACCCTTTGTTTCTGGCAAGGTTGGGCAAGCCATCTCTGTCAACGGTATTGACCAATACATTGAATTTGACAGAAAAACCTTTAAGAATGGCAATAATATCAGTGTCGCCTTCTGGTTTAAAAAGAAAACCATCGATAAATTATTTCTGATTATGTGTGATGATTTCGCGGTTTCGATGTCAGAGAATGCCGGTATTTTACGGACAGGTTTTACCATTTCCGTTCCCGGCACCAACAGTGCTCATGGAAATTATACGGCCGATGTATGGATACATTTTGTAGGCACTTATGACGGCACGGATATTAAAATTTATATCAACGGCATTTTACAAGAGACGAAAAATCATCCGGGTAATATAACTGCCTATAACAGATCTTTGGAAATAGGCAGATTTGACTCCTCCTATTGCTCCGGTTCTGTGGATGAATTGCTGATTTACGACAAAACACTCACACAAACCGAAGTGAATCAGCTGTATGGCGCCTACTAAGCAGCACTAAGCATCCAGGAAATGGGTAAAAAGCCGGATGGATAAAAAAAGTTTGTCCATCCAAATACTCATTTTCAATCACTTATGTTAAATTACTAAAAATAATTCGGGCAAAAGGTTGGTAATTCGCCTGCGATAAAGTACCTTTGCAACCCAAATTTGTCTCAGGGCATATTAAAAACAAAAAAAATTCAATATCGTGAATACTTTATCTTACAAAACCAAGACTGTATCTCCTAAGGAGGTCGTACGCAAGTGGTACGTAGTGGATGCAGAAAACCAGACATTAGGACGTATCAGTTCTGAAATCGCTAAGATTTTACAAGGCAAAAACAAGCCTTCCTACACACCGAACATCGACACAGGTGACCACGTGATTATCATCAACGCGGAGAAAGTGGCATTGACCGGTAAAAAAATGACTGACAAGGTCTATATCCGTCACACAGGATACCCTGGTGGTCAGCGTTTTATGACACCAAAAGAAGCATTGGTGAAAAAACCGGAGTTCATCCTGGAAAACGCGATCAGCCATATGTTGCCACGCACCCGTCTGGGCAGAGCAATGTTTAAAAAATTACATGTTATAGCAGGTAGCAACCATCCATATGCTGCTCAGAAACCTGAAGTTTTAAAATTCTAATAAAATACAAATGGCAAATACAACAATCAACGGATTAGGTCGCAGAAAAACAGCGGTTGCCCGCGTTTATCTGAAAAGCGGCAACGGAACCATTATCATCAACGGCAAAGACATCAAGGAATACATCAACCTGCAACAGCTGGTAGACAGAGCTTTGAAACCGTTAAACGTACTGGATGCAGCCAGCAAATTTGACATTACTGTTAATGTAAAAGGCGGTGGTATCAAAGGACAGGCTGAAGCTATCTCTTTGGGTATCGCCCGTGCACTGGTAAAAAATGACGAAACAGTGAAACCGGCGCTGAAAGCAGAAAGCCTCATGACGCGTGACTCCAGAATGGTAGAGCGTAAGAAATTTGGTAAGAAAAAAGCGCGTAAGAGCTTCCAATTCAGTAAACGTTAATATTCATCAACTTATAAGCATAATCATATGTCAATGCCAAAAATATCTCAGCAAGAAATGTTGGATGCCGGAGTACACTTCGGGCATTTAAAGAAAAAATGGAATCCTAAAATGTTGCCATACATCTTTATGGAGCGCAAAGGAATCCACATCATAGATTTAAATAAAACACAGGAAAAACTCGAAGAGTCTGCAGCTGTGTTGCGTTCTATCGCGAAATCAGGCAGAAAAATCTTATTTGTAGCTACTAAGAAACAAGCGAAAGACATCGTTCAGGCTGCTGCAAAAGAGGTGAACATGCCATTCGTTACAGAGCGCTGGTTGGGTGGTATGCTGACAAACTTTGTCACTATCCGCAAATCCATCAAGAAAAAACAAAACATCGAGAAGATGTTAGGTGACGGTGCACTGAACAACATCACTAAGAAAGAGCGTTTGATGCTGGGTCGTCAGCAGGAGAAATTAGACAAAGTACTGGGTGGTATCGAAAAATTACCTCGTATCCCGGCTGCCTTGTTCCTGGTAGACATCTCTCACGAGCACATCGCGCTGGCGGAAGCGAAAAACCTGGGTATCAAAACCATCGGTATCGTGGACACCAACAGCGACCCTACAAAAGTAGACTTCGCTATCCCTGCAAACGACGATGCTTCCAAATCTATCCAGTTAATCACCAACTACCTTGTTGAGGCGATTAAAGAAGGTCTGGCAGAACGCAAAAAAGACAAAGAAGAGCAGGACGCTAAAACAGAAGCGCAGCCGGAAGCGAAAGCTGAAACTGCAGAATAATATAACAAACTGGTAAGCAAGTACACTTACCAGTTTTTTTCTTTTTACATTTCAAATTCAACTATATCATGTCAAATATTACAGCAGCAGAAGTAAATAAATTAAGACAAGAAACAGGTGCAGGTATCATGGATTGCAAAAAAGCACTGATTGAAACCAACGGTGATTTTGAGGCCGCCATCGATTTCCTCCGCAAGAAAGGCGCGAAAATTGCGGCTAACCGCTCTGACAGAGAAGCCAACGAAGGTGTTGTGGTTGCTTTAACCAGCGAAGACGGCAAATTCGGTTGTGCTGTTAACCTGAGCTCTGAAACAGACTTCGTAGCTAAAAACGAAGATTTCGTAAATCTGGCGAAAGCGATTGCTGACGTAGCACTGAAAAACAGAATCAAAACTGTTGAAGACCTGAACAATGCAGAACTCGACGGCGTGAGCATCAAAGATAAATTGCTGGATACAGTAGCAAAAATCGGCGAGAAGATCGAAGTTAAAAAATACGAAGTACTGGAAGGCGAGGGCGTTGTAGCCTACATCCACATGGGTTACAGAATGGGTGTGTTGGTGCAACTGAACAAAGCACTGGACGAAGCAATCACCGTAGCAGGTAAAGACGTAGCTATGCAAATTGCTGCGATGAATCCTGTAGCTGTTGACGGCAGCGGCGTTTCTGACGAAATGAAAGAGCGCGAAAGAGCGATTGCCCGTGAGAAAGCAATTGCAGCCGGCAAACCGGAGAACATCCTCGACAAAATCGCGGATGGCGCAGTGAACACCATGCTGAAAGAAAACACCCTGTTACCACAGGCATTCGTGAAAGACGGCAGCAAAACCGTTGAGCAATATCTGAAATCAGTAGATAAGGATTTGACAGTTGTATCATTCAAACGTGTGACTTTGTCATAATCCATTGCGATAAATAAAAAAAGAGAACTTAAGGTTCTCTTTTTTTTTGCCTATTTTTGTCATATCATCCTCAATTTACACTATGAAACAACCCATCAAACGCGTATTGCTCAAACTCAGCGGAGAAGCCTTAATGGGCGACCAGCAATTTGGTATCAAGGCGGATACCCTCGGCCTTTTCGCTGATGAAATTGTAGAAGTCATCCAAGCCGGCTACGAAGTTGGAATCGTGGTGGGCGGCGGTAATATCTTCCGCGGTCTGCAGGCCGGCAATATCGGCATCGAGCGCGCACAGGGCGACTACATGGGCATGCTGGCCACCATGATTAACGGTATGGCCTTACAGGGCGCTATCGAATCCAGAGGAATCTATACCCGCTTATTATCTGCATTGAATATTTCTCAGGTGTGTGAACCTTATATCCGCCGCAGGGCAGTGCGCCACCTCGAAAAAGGTCGGTGCATCATCATGGCGGCAGGCACGGGAAATCCGTATTTTACGACAGACACGGCTGCCGCTTTGCGCGCCAATGAGATTGAAGCTGATGTAATCCTGAAAGGTACCAGCGTAGACGGCGTTTACACTGCTGATCCGAAAAAGGACGCATCCGCCACAAAATATGAAACCATCTCTTATGACGAAGTGATGCTGAAAAATCTGCGCATCATGGACCAGACGGCATTCGCTCTTTGCAAGGAAAATAAAATGCCGATTATTGTCTTTAACATCAAGGAAAGAGGCAATATCCTGCGCATCCTGAACGGCGAAAAAATCGGCACGCTGATCAGCTAATCAGCAACAGATTTTCTTACAGTAAATAAAAAGGAGCAGCCCGTTGGGGGCTGCTCCTTCGTTTTTCAGTGATATGTTAGCGCAATTTAGTTAGAACGGACAGGACTTGCACGGATCCACTTCCATATCAAATCTTTCCAGTGATTTCAGGTTGATGCTGCCGCCAATCACACTGAATTCAGTGCGACGGTTTCGTTGATGTTCGAATTCTGTACATTCCACATTATCTGTACAGTTGTTACGCGGTTTGGTTTCTCCGTATCCTTTTGCCACCAGACGTTTTTTATCAATTCCTCTGGAAAGTAGCCAGTCAACGACAGATTGCGCACGGCGCTGTGATAATTTGATATTATAATCGTACGGCGCTCGGGCATCCGTATGAGAAGCAATCTCTACAATGGCATCCGGGTTTGCCTGCAGGAAGCCCAGCAATTTGTAGAGTTCCTTTTCACTTTCAGGACGGATATTCCATTTGTCAAAGTCATAATAGATATCTTTCAGTTCAACCGGCGCTCCGCTGATTCGTTCCAATACCACCTGCACTTCTCTCGGATTTTTGCCGCACACTCTGTCTACCAGACAGAAACTGTTATCCTGTTCTACATTGATCATACCCGGCAGATAATCTTTCGCATTGGCCACTACTATATAATTACAATCGCAGCGCAGCATTTCACAAATCTGTCCTCTTTCATTGGTAGTGTATGTTTTTGTCCATCCCTCACACACGCTGGTTAACTGGATAGTCGCATTTGGCAGTGGCACAAGACCGCTGTCGGAAGCGTGTTTTCCCAGCACGGTTACATTCAGTGCATAATCGCGTTTTTTCTGCAGCGGAATTTTCACAAACACTTTTCCTCCGGGACTCACACCTACCGTAGATGCGCACACAGAATCATTAGGGAAATAACCATCGGCAGTGGCGGTAAAGCAATAGTCGGTGTTTTTCACAACACTGAATTCAAATTCTCCGTCGCATTCGGTGATAGCCCTACCCTGATCTGTCCGGTCCTTTTTTGTCTGCATGATGACGGTGCTGGTGCAAATGGGCTCACCGGTTTGCGCATCCACGACAATACCTTCCAGATCTATTCCTTCATCTACAAATGTATAGATATCATCCAGCCCTCTTCCATCCTGACGGTCTGACGTAAAATAACCATAGCTTCTGTCATTTCCGTATATAAATCCGTAGTCGTCGTATGAACTATTGATAGGTGCGCCGATATTTTTCATTTTCACCCATTCGCCGGCTGCATTCTGTTTTACTTTGAAGATATCCAATCCACCAAGGCCACCGTGCGCATCTGAAGAAAAATAAAGATAGCCGCTGCTGTCAACGATGGTCGGGAACATCTCTCTACCTTCTGTGTTGATTTGCGGACCGAGATTTTTCGGGGTGCTCCAGCCCTCACCTTCGCGTTGTGTTACGTAAATATCCGTAGCGCCAAAACCACCGGGCATATCGCTCACGAAATACATGGTTTTTCCGTCAGGTGTAATGGCAGGATGTCCTACGCTGTACTCCGGATTATTGTATTGGAAAGGCTTGTCATTTTTCCATGTCTTACCTTCCACATCCGATTCATAAATTGCGAGCTTGATGATTTTATCGTCACTGCTCGTTGTCGTCTTTTTATTGATGAAATTATTTCTGGTAAAGAATACTTTTTTGTTGTTATCGGTGAAGGCTAGTGTTCCTTCATGATATTTCGTTGTCGCATCACCTTTCATGAACTGCGGTTTTCCGAAATCTGCTT
>JADLAH010000044.1 GCA_020848315.1 Chitinophagales bacterium
CAGATGCCTTTAATTCAAGAAGGTATCTCTTATTTGGTGTATTCAGGATTTAACTGTTTCCGTTTTATTATATAAAAATCTATCAGGATTTTCTAGTCGGCGTATTAATCGCCTGAAAATTTATTTCAGCATACTTTAATATTTAATCATGAAAAAGACACTATTGGTCATTTTAATGGCAATGCCATTATTTTTTATTGCTTGCACCTCTCATAAAGAAAAGGAAGAAGAGGCAGTCCAGTATGAAGTTACGTCCCCTGTACAAAAAGACACTTCCTATGTCAGGGAATATGTGGCACAGGTAAGATCCATCAGAAATGTAGAAATCAGAACGCAGGAAAAAGGATTTCTGCAAGATGCATATGTCGATGAAGGCCAGTATGTAAAGGCAAATCAGCTTTTATTTCGCATTATGCCGAAGATATACGAAGCAGAAGTAATGAAGACCGAAGCAGAAGTAAAGGCGGCAGAAATTGAATGGCAGAATGCCAAAATGCTTGCGGATAAAAATATTGTTTCAAAAAATGAACAGTTATTGGCGCAGGCAAAACTCGAACAAGCAAAGGCATCTCTGATGCTGGCCAAAGTGCATTTGTCTTTCACGGATATCAGAGCGCCTTTTGAAGGTGTAATAGACCGACTACCCAAGAAAATAGGCAGTCTGCTCGAGGAAGGCGAATTTCTGACCAGTATTTCGGATAATAGCCGCATGTTCGCCTATTTCAATGTGTCTGAACCTGAATATCTGGATTATAAAATGCAGATGAACAATAGCAATAAAGTGCAGGTCAGTCTGTTACTCGCCAATAATACCGTATTTCCAC
Organism: Chitinophagales bacterium; assembly: GCA_020848315.1. Lineage (GTDB taxonomy): Bacteria > Bacteroidota > Bacteroidia > Chitinophagales > JADIYW01 > JADJSS01. The sequence goes on from JADLAH010000044.1 coordinate 825, forward strand.
ATAAAGGAATTATTGAAACGATAGAAGGTGAATTTAATAATGAAACCGGAAACATCGCCTTTCGCGCATCGTTCCCGAATCCGGATAAACTGCTGAAACATGGCGAAACCGGTAAGGTATTGATGATGATTCCGTTTCAGCACGTGATTATCATTCCGCAGAAAGCCACCTATGAAATACAGGATAAAAAATACGTGTTTGTAGTCGATAAAGACAATCATGTCATTAGTCGTAACATAACAGTGAGTGCGGAATTGCCGGATGTATATATTGTGTCAGAGGGCCTTTCCGTTTCGGACAGAATCCTGCTGGAAGGCATACAAAAGGTAAAAGAAAATGAGAGAATTACCTACAAATACCGTGCGCCGGAAGAAGTACTTAAGCATTTGCAATTAAAAACAGAATAAGAGCATCTTAATAACAGTCTATATGTTTACAAAATTTATACAGCGACCGGTATTATCTATCGTAATATCGCTCATTATCGTGTTTCTGGGTGTACTCGCGATAACACAGCTGCCTGTCACTCAGTTTCCCTCCATATCACCGCCCAAGGTGATGGTAACGGCGGAATATCCCGGCGCAAATGGTGAGTTGATGATAAAATCCGTCATCATTCCACTGGAACGTGCACTGAACGGTGTACCCGGAATGAAATACATGACCTCCGATGCGGGCAATGACGGAGAAGCCAGTATTCAGATTGTTTTTAATCTCGGTACAGATCCGAATGTAGCAGCATTGAATGTGCAGAATAGGGTGGCATCTGTGGTGAATAAATTACCGCCATTGGTGGTGCGTGAAGGTGTTAAGATTTCGCGGGCAGAATCCAATATGCTGATGTATGTGAATCTATATAGTAAAGATCCGAAAGCAGACCAGAAGTTCTTATTCAATTATGCGGATATCAACTTATTGGCGGAGCTAAAAAGGGTGAACGGTGTAGGATTTGCTGATATCCTGGGCAACAGGGAATATGCGATGCGTATCTGGCTGAAACCCGACAAAATGCAGGCCTACAATATCTCTGCGGATGAAGTCATGGAAGCACTCGCCAGTCAGAGTCTGGAAGCCTCGCCCGGAAAAACAGGCGAAAGTTCCGGAAAACGTTCGCAGGCTTTTGAATATGTCATCAAATATACGGGCAGATTTACCACTAATGAACAATACGAGAATGTCATATTGCGCGCCAATCCGGATGGTGAATTGCTGCGGCTTAAAGATGTCGCAGATGTAGAGTTTGGAAGCTCCATGTATGATATTTATTCCAACCTGAATGGCAAGCCTTCAGCAGCGATTGTATTGAAGCAATCTTATGGCAGTAATGCGAGTCAAGTAATTAAAGACGTCAAACAGAAACTGACGGAGCTGAAAAAAGGTTTCCCGAAAGGAATGGATTATGAAATCAGCTATGATGTGTCCACCTTTCTGGATGCATCGATTGAAAAAGTATTGCATACACTGTTGGAGGCATTTATTCTGGTGGGCGTGGTGGTATTCCTCTTTCTGGGCGACTGGCGGTCTACGCTGATACCTGCGCTGGCCGTTCCGGTATCTCTCATAGGTACGTTCGCATTCATGCAGTTCTTCGGAATTACCCTCAACCTCATCACACTATTTGCATTGGTATTAGCGATTGGTGTAGTGGTGGATGATGCTATCGTAGTAATAGAAGCGGTGCATGCCAAAATGGAAACGGAACATCTGTCTCCACGTCAGGCCACACGGGCGGCCATCGGTGAAATATCCGGTGCTATTATAGCTATTACATTTCTGATGGCGGCCGTATTTATTCCGGTGGCTTTCATGTCAGGACCGGTTGGTCTTTTTTACCGTCAGTTTTCTATTACAATGGCGACAGCCATTATATTATCTGGTATCGTAGCGCTGACGCTGACGCCCGCGTTGTGTGCTATTATTCTGAAGAATAACAACGGTAGTAAAAGTCTGACGCCGGTGAACCGTTTTCTGCAAACATTCAACAGGGGTTTTGATAAATCTGCAGATAAATATCAGCGTATGCTTGGCAAGATTGTCAACAGAAGATTTATCACCTTCGGTTCCTTGATATTCTTTTGTATTGCTACTTATTTTCTGAATAATACAGTAGCATCCGGATTCATTCCGAATGAAGATCAGGGGATGTTTTACGCGGTAATACAAACGCCACCGGGCTCTTCGCTGGAGCGGACAAATGAGGTTGCAGAGCGCCTGCAAAAAATATCGGAAACAGTAGAAGGCGTTCAGTCCGTATCAGCACTTGCTGGGTATGAAATATTGACGGAAGGAACAGGTGCCAATTCAGGTACGTGTCTCGTCAACCTTAAAAGTTGGGAGGATCGGAAACACAATGTGCAGGAAATTATTCAGGAACTGGAAGAGAAAACAAAAGATATAACCGGTGCTACTATTGAGTTTTTTCAGCCACCAGCCGTGCCCGGTTATGGTGCTGCCGGCGGATTTGAGTTGCGCTTGTTGGACAAGTCTGGCAGTGGCGACTATAAAAAAATGGAATCGGTGAATAATGAATTTGTAAAAGCACTTAGTAAACGTCCGGAGTTGACTTCTGTATTTAGTTTCTACAGCGCCAGTTTCCCGCAGTATATGCTCAAAGTTGATAATGATATCGCACAGCAGAAAGGTGTAACCATCGAAAATGCGATGAATACCTTGTCAACACTTGTCGGTAGTAATTATGAAATCAGTTTCATAAAATTCGGAAGAATGTATAAAGTTATCGTGCAGGCAGGTGCAAAATACCGCGCATTACCGGAGGATATATTAAAGCTGTATGTCAAAAATAATAAAGACCAGATGGTGCCTATTTCCGATTTTGTAAAGATGGAAAAAGTATATGG
>JADLAH010000045.1 GCA_020848315.1 Chitinophagales bacterium
ACGCATTGCCATCAGCGGGCCACTGGCACAACGCTATGTCCATCAATTGCGGGCGCGACATCAGGGCATTCTCGTGGGCAGCAATACCGTACTGACCGACAATCCTGCATTGACCGTAAGGCAGTGGCACGGACAACAGCCGGTAAGAATTGTAGTGGGAAAACAGGAAAAAATTCCTGCTGATTATGCTGTTTTTGACAATAGTGCGCCTACTGTTTTTATCAGCGGCAATACGATGATGGAAGTGCTGAAAAATATCGCGGAGCAAGGCATCATCTCCGTACTGATAGAAGGCGGCGCTCATATCCTGCAACAATGTATAGATGCGCAACTCTGGCAGGAAGCCTGTATCATTACAGGACCTGACGATTTGCAGGAAGGTATCTCCGCTCCTGCGATTCAGGGTATTGTAACAGACACATTTCCTTTGGCAAATGACCGTATTCAACTCCTAAAAAATCCACATGCTGTATTTACTGCTTAGTATTTTATTTTCGACTTCGCTGGTGATTATTCTCCGCTTGTTTGAAAGATGGAAAATAGATACGCGCTATGGCATCGTATTCAATTATCTGGTTTGTGTTATCACCGGACTAACAGCCATGGAGGATATTGCACAATTGCAGCAAATAGCGACCTGGAATGGCTGGGCGGCCTGCCTGTTGCTGGGCGTGGGATTTATTCTCATTTTCAATCTGATTGGAAAATCAACGCAGCTGTTGGGTGTGGCGACCACGAGTATTGCTTTCAAACTATCTTTTATTATTCCGGTAATTGTGGCTGTCTTATTTTACGGCGACCGGCTTACCTTTTTAAAAATAGCAGGTATCGCGGCGGCCATCGCGGCGGTGTATTTTATTACCTACCAGAAAGAAGCTACAACTGAGAAAAATAACCCTCATAAAGGACTTGCATGGTTGCCGGTGCTGATTTTTGTGGGCAGCGGCATTACCGATTCCTGTTTCAACTATATACAACGCCATCTTACGCCACCGGGTTTTGACCATATCGTGACAGTGATGGTTTTTCTGGGTGCATTCCTTTCCGGCATGGTGATGTACGGACGCAACAAGGAGTTATATTCTTTACGGAATATTGCCGGTGGCATTGTGCTCGGTGTACCCAATTATGGTTCTTTGTATTTTCTGCTGAAGGCGTTACAAGAAAGCCCGTTTCCGCCATCTACTTTGTTTCCGGTCAACAATCTGGGCATTGTCTGCGTGGCAGCGTTTGTCGGATTACTGTTTTTCAGGGAAAGCGTGAACAGACGCAAAATCATCGGGTTTGTGCTGGCCGTGAGCAGTATAGTACTGATTGGATTTTTAGACCGATAATATCGCGAGCATGGCCGAATACTTCAGCATAGAGCCGGTAGAAAATATACTGTATAAAGACAAAGGCAGTAAATTTATCGGATATGCCTATCCCGTAAAAGACGAAGCAGCCGTTAAGGAGAAGCTGGAATGCATCCGGCAGGAACACCCCAAAGCCACACACCATTGTTACGCTTATCGCCTGGGATTGGATAAGAATAATTATCGCACCAATGATGACGGAGAGCCTAACGGTACTGCGGGTAAGCCTATGCTGGGGCAAATAGATTCTATTGGAATTACCAACACATTGGTGGTGGTAGTGCGTTATTTCGGGGGCACCAAGCTGGGCGTTTCCGGACTGATTGATGCCTACAAGGAAACCGCACGCGAAACATTAGCTGTGGCCACCATCATCACCCACAAGATCTTGGACTATTACCGCATCCGTTGCTCTTATGAGCAAGTGCAACGCGTCTACCATATTGTGCATCAGGTGCAGGCACAGATTATCTCGCAGGAACTGGACATCCTGTGTGCATTCGAAATTGCGGTTACAGAAGAACAGAGGACGATGTTGGAAAAGAAACTGACGGAAGAACAGCTGACATTTGAGTGGCTATATAAAAGGTAACTATCCGGGAAATTCTTCATTGACCAGGCTATCCGTATTGGCATCTCGCCTTTCCCGTCGGACGAATTGGTACGATTTTGAGGCCGGCAAATATTGGTATACCTGGAGCGTATAGCAACAAACACCGGAACGGGCGAAGGTGGTGAGCGTTTGCTGTATGCTGTCTATATCCGGAAATAATTCCATGTTTTTTGTCAGCCATTTCTCTTCCTCAAATTTACCTGCTGTTGTTTGCAAATAGAAATCATAGAATGCGGCATGTCCCACTTCTCTCATCACGGCAAAGTCTTCCCGACCGTCGAAATTGAAATCAGCCACAACGATATCGCCGTACATCCCATCTGCGGCATCCTCATCCTTACCATACCCTGTAAAATAAGAGCGACTGTTTCCCGAATAATAAAACAAGGAAGCTGCGGCATGTGGCAATGGAATTTCCTGGATACTATTATCATCGTCTTTCCTATAAATATGTAGAATGACATTTTTATAGGTGGAATCTTCATCATAAAATGGCTCCAGACTAAAAGAAAAATTATCCGATAAGTACGGATAGTGAAATAGTGCGGGACGACTGGCTGTCACCGGAGTTTCCGGAATACTATTTTTCTTGTGCTCACGACAAGCTATCACCAGTAATAAAGGCAGGAAATAGTATATTTTTTTCATAGCAGATGGACGGCATAAATCTACAATAATAACTCATAAAAAGGAATATATATTGCATGTATTCCAGAAAAAAAATAAAAAAAATCCTGCCGGAGCAGGATTGCAATAACAACAAAAGAGAATAATTATTTGATTTTTTTAGGCACCCTGAAATTGAATTGTGTCAGCAAACCAATCTGATACTGCATCGGTTTATCTTTTCGCATGGAGGTGGAAAATCCGGTGCGCGCACCAATCGTCATGTAGAGATTGCGCGACATGTACAAATCGATATCCATGCCTGCCGCCACACCAAATTCCGCCTTGTTGTACGACGGCGCAAGTGGTGCCGGCTGTCCATCCACCAGTATTTTCTGTTTCAGCAGATAGGTGATCTGAGGGCCGAACAAGAGGCTCAGTGTAACAGGTTTGGCATTGTAATTATTGATAAATGTCTGCTTGTATTTCATCATCACCGGAAACTTGGTATACAACAACTGCACATCGCGGTATACACTTCCTCTGTCCTGCACTTCCTTGTAGCGCTGCCCCTGCTCGGATATCTGCCATTCCAGCTGTACACCCCAGCGGTTGGAGAAATCGTATCCGATATTTACACCGTAAGATTTTCCGAAATGGAAGACCGGCTTCAGGCTTTGCGTGTTCTCATCCGCACTGAATTCCTTTTTACTGAGCCAGTTGTTGTTGATACCGATGAAAGCACCCACATGGAATCCCTGATTGATATTGTAGCCATTGAAATGCTTGAGGTTTTTCAACATCTTATCGCGCTTCGGATTCAGATCTGTAACACTCACTGCCTGCTGCATTTTGGCGTCCAGCACTTCCAGTTTCTGCGGCTCTATCATGGAGCGTAGAACGTCCTTGCCGCTGAGCGGCGGCATGTTCGGCGTTGTAGGGTCGAGTGAGGCAGTCAGCGGAAATACTTCGGTATAGAATGGTTGTACTATAGGAACAGTGACATCCTGTACTACCACTTTTTCAGCAGACACAGCAACCTGTGATGCATTTGCCGCTACCGTATTACTGAGCAGATCCGATGTGTTGCCTGTACCGATATTCGATACTTCCGATGCAGCATTGGCATTCTGATATTCATCACCTACCGTTGTATTATCCGTAGCAGCAGTATAAGCAGTAGTCTGCTGCGCCGCTATTTTATCAGGTGACAATGACTGCTGAGTTGCTGCCGGTTTCACCTCCATTCGCTGCATGCGCTGTGCTTTATCTGCCATAAATATCTGGAGCGCGCTTTTCGGAGCAATCAGTTCCTTTGATGTAGATTTGGTAGTATCGCCATTGTTGCTGTAGAATCCCGGCAGCGTAGTAGCTGTTCCGGCGTTCTCCGTTCCATTTGCAGCCTGCGATTCGAATAAGGTTGGGTTGGTTTCCGGACGTTGTATGTTATTATTTTCCGTAGTAGCAGTAGTATTGGAAGATGTTTTATTACCATTCACATAGGTGCGTTTCAGTTGCGCAATGGCCTTATCCATCGCTACATTCTTATACACCAGGATGCTGGTGGCAGATGTGAAACTCAGCAGCAGCAAAAGCAGCAGGTACTTGTATTTCTCGTACCATGGCTGCACGGGAGGCAATTGCCTTTCAATCTTATCCCAGACAAAAGAAGGCGGCTCCACGCTTGCGTGTTCCAGCTTTTCCCTGATGTGCTGATCAAAATTTTTGTTATGCGCCCGTTTCACTTTTTTTTACGATTTCTGATTTTTTCACCATATCCATCAATAAATATCTGGCTCTGGCCAGTTGCGATTTCGACGTTCCTTCATTAATATCCAGCATCTCTCCGATTTCCTTGTGTGAATAGCCTTCCACCACATAGAGATTGAAGATAGTACGGTATCCGGGTGACAACTGACCAATCATATTCATCAGATCTTCCAGTTGCAGGTCGTCTCCGGTGTCTTCCCACGGAATCTGCTTATTCACGTCATCCACGTTGACAATAGGATACATTTTGGTGGATCTGCGGTAGTGTTCTACCGCAGTATTCACCATAATTCGACGAACCCAACCCTCAAAGGATCCGTCACCCCTGAATTTATCTATATTGTTAAAGACCTTTACAAAACCCTCCTGCAATAAATCTTCCGCCGCCTCCCGGTTTTTAGCGTATCGCAGACAGACGGCAAACATCTTTCCGGCCAGCAAGTTGTACAACTTATACTGGGCATCCCGATGATTTTTCAGGCAACCTGCAATCAACTGATTGTATAGTATATGTTTGTCGTCGTTCGGTTGCATCTCGTTTGTAAAAAAATAATTAATCCGGTATTACTATAAAATTACTGATAGTTATTCAAAAAGTCTATTAACTGTCGGGTGGCCTTTCCGCGGTGACTGATGGCAGATTTTTCCGCTATCGTGAGTTCCGCCAATGTTCTGCCATCGGGCAGCACAAAAACAGGATCGTAGCCAAAACCGTATAATCCGCGTTTCGCTTCTCCTATCACGCCTTCCAGTATGCCTGTAAACTGATGGGATCTACCATCTATTACCAGCGATATCACCGTTTTGAAACGGGCTGCTCGGTGTGGGTTTTTATGCAGTTTCATCAACAGTTTATCCATGTTTTTGTTGTCATCCCGCTCCTCTCCGGCGTAACGTGCACTGAATACTCCGGGTTCGCCGTTCAATGCTTCTACTTCCAGTCCGGTATCCTCCGCAAAACAGTCGACGTGAAAGTGTTCAAACACATACATCGCCTTCTCCAATGCATTCTCTTCGATGGTAAGATGCGTTTCGGGTAGTTCCGCGTTGCATCCGATATCAATTAATTTTTTAATGTGAAATTTTCCGGCGAGCAAAATCTCTATTTCTTTGATTTTGTTGGTGTTATTAGTTGCAAAAACAATTTCTCTCATAAGGGCATCGGTATAGATTGTGTAATTTGTTTCCATAAACGACCTTTCAGGTCGCTGCTGGGCGCCATGATTTCCGGTGCCTGCGCATGAATAACGACAGTATCTCCAATGGTAGCGGCACCATAGAACGGCACTTCAATATTTAAACCTATTTCAGCCGGTGTGAGCCCCATCAGCATCAGGTAGCGCACCGGCACCTGCTTGCGGAGCGCCGACCAGCGCACGGGCTGCTTTTTTACATCCATTATGATGGTCCGGTCGAGGCTCACCTTCATCCCGTTCTCCAGCAATTTCTGAATAAGTTCTGTCTGCTGTGCCGCGGTAGCAGGCACTTCATGTCCGGGATACAGCACCACCAGTCCGGAAAATGCTTCGGGTGTCTGTACCGTACCGGTGGCATTGAGTATATAAAACGTTTGCATCGGGGAATATTTACTTTACAATCACTACTCAAACCTACACATTTTTTAAGAATAACCGAGTTCGCCGTTTGCATTTCCTGTTTTTATTAATAGTGATTTAGTATCTACATACTCGCAATTTTAATAACTTTGTACATAAATCATTTTTTATGTCTGCATCCGCCATTCCGACCATCGAAACAGAGAAAGTAAAGGAAAGTAAATTGCCCGCCATTGATTTCAATAATATTCCATTTGGCAGAACATTTTCTGACCACATGTTCATTTGCGAATATTTTGACGGGAAATGGCAAACGGCGAAAATCCAGCCTTATCAGCCACTGGAGATGAGCCCGGCGTGCAATGTATTCCATTACGGACAAGCCATTTTTGAAGGCATGAAAGCTTACTATAAAGCCGATGAAAGCGGCGTTGTACTCTTTCGTCCGGAGAAAAACTGGGAACGCCTGAATAAATCCGCGGTGCGCATGTCCATGCCGGAAATTCCGAAGGAGTTATTCATGAACGGTCTGCAGCAGCTCATCCAGCTCGACAGAGATTTCATTCCTAAAAGTGCCGGCAGCTCGCTCTATATCCGTCCGTTTATGATTGGCACAGAGCCATTCATCGGCGTAAAGACATCTGACCGATATCTGTTTATGATTATCATCGGGCCGGTGGGACCTTACTATGGCGAGGCTATTTCCGTACTCGTATATGACACCTATATCCGCGCGACCAAAGGCGGTTACGGCAATGCCAAAGCGGCAGGCAACTATGCCGGCACCTTATATCCGGTGGAACTGGCACGCAAACAAGGCTACAAAGATGTGCTGTGGCTCGATGGCGAACATAAAAAATATGTGAATGAAGTAGGCACCATGAATATCTTTTTCGTGGTGGACGGCGTGTTGATTACGCCGGAAACAGATGGTGCTATTCTGGAAGGAATTACCCGCGACAGTATCATTCAGATTGCCAAAAGTCTCGGAATTCCGGTGGAAGAGCGCGTTATCGCCATTGATGAAATTGTGGCTGCTCACGACAACGGCACGCTGACCGAGATGTTTGGCACAGGAACCGCGGCAGTGGTGAATCCGGTCAACAGATTTGGCTACAAAGGCAAAGACTACCTGTTGGATGAAACGAAATATACCATTTCTGCACGCATCAAAGAGCAACTGGTAGGCATTCAGAAATGCACTATAGAAGATACTTTCGGCTGGGTAGTGGAGTTATAATCATCTTTTATTTTTTTCGGTGCGAATGCGACTCAGCGTTTCGGGTTGAACACCGAGATAGCGCGCGATGTCCTGCAATGGAAAGCGATTGAATATATCCGGATTTTCTTTCAGCAATACCTCATAACGCTCCCGTGCGCTCATGGCCTGAAATGCCTTGATTCGTTGTGAATAATAATCCAGCAAGTGATGATTCATTTGACGGAAAAATACTGCAAAATCCGGACGCTGCATCAGCAGGATAAAATGATCCAAAGAAATCCGTAATCCATACCCCTCTTCCACACACAACACACCTTCCGTTGAAGGCTGACGGGAAAAGAAATTATAGATGGGCGAACAGAAATTACATGTTGTAAGGAAGCCGATGATACTACGTCCATGTTGATCCTCTGCATAAAATTCGAATGCACCGGACACCACAAAATTCATGTATGTATGCACTTTCCCAACCTCAAAGACAGGTTTTTTTTTTCAGTGCGTATATTTCAGCATCGGAATGACTTCCTCAAAATCACTATTTGCAAATACATCAAACTGACGTAAAAATGACACAAAGTAATTGATACATTCCTGTTGACTTGGTTTAGCAGGTTGTACAAACGAAGCAGCAGATGTTTTTTCAGGGTAAAAAACATTAGCCATAGTCAGGGGTTCTTATGTTTAGCGGATGGAAAATACAAAAAAAATTTAGTATACATATCCTGTTATACAGCTATCTGGTTATGTAATATGAACCAGACAGGGAATAAAAACAGAAAATTATTTACCGGTTATTTTTTCATGTACGAAGCAATAAGTGTATGTAAAAACACATTTTTTAACAAAATAAAGTGTATATTATAGGTATTTTACAAAAATCGGCTGAAATGATTTACTAAAACTGAAATTGCTATTCCATTTAT
>JADLAH010000046.1 GCA_020848315.1 Chitinophagales bacterium
ACCGGTTTTTCTTCGTCGCCGGTAAGTCCGAGGATACCCGCGTAGCCAATATAATTCAGGTCGTGTCCGGCTTTTTGCATGTACGGACCGTTGTAGCCGTAGCCGGTCACTGCCACATAGATAATTTTCTCGTTATGCTGTTTGGCACTTTCGTAGTCGATGCCCATCTTCTGCAACACACCCGGCCGGAAGGAATCCACTACGATGTCTGCCGTTTTCACCAGTTCAAAGAACTGCCGTTTCCCTTCTTCCGATTTCAGGTCGAGGGTAACCGACTTTTTACTGCGGTTGATGCTCAGGTAAAAAATCGACTGCGAGCCTTTCTGCGGAGGGAAAAAGCGCGTATAATCCGGTGCCTTCGGGTCTTCAATCTTGATGACTTCCGCGCCTAAATCAGCCATCATCTGTGTGGCCAGTGGTCCCGGCAGCAATCGGCTGAGATCCAGTATGCGGATGCCCTGCAACGGGCCTTGTTGTGGTTTTCTGGACATAAGTACTGAAATTTCAGGGCTTTATTATTTCTTTTTATCGGCGAAGCTGAATACTTTTTTCATCAGTTCCGTGGTGCGTGCCAGCGGATTCGCGCGGATGTTGTTTTCTTCTTTTTCCACCATTTTAAACACGCCTTCGAGCGCTCTTTCTGTGACGAAACCGGTGAGGTCGGTGTTCACGGGTTTCACCAGCGGAATTTTATTGTAGATGCCGGTCGCGTCGCTCCAGTATTTGGTGGCGTTCACTTGTCCCAGCGATTTGTCGACGATAGGTCTGAATTTTTCGGTAAGAATAGGCGTGGTGGTCTTGCGCAGGTAGGCCGTTGCCGCGCCGTTGCCGCCGGTTACAATCTGCAACGCATCCTGGAAGGTCATTTGTTTTATCGCCTGGATGAATACGTCAATCGCGACGCCGGAAGCTTGTTCCGCCGCGCGGTTCAGCGAAGTGGTTACGTTGTCGACCTGTTTCTGCATGCCCAGTTTCAGCAGCGCATCCTTGATTTTTTCCGCTTCTTCCGGCCATGGAATGCGCACCAGATCATTGCCGAGGAATCCGTCCGTTTTGGATAAAATACCCACGCCTTTGGTGATGCCTGCGCTCAGGGCGTCCTTGAGTCCGTTGCCGGCTTCTTCTTCACTCGGATCGCCGTAGGTGGTGCCCAGTACGGCGCCTACGGTTTGTTGGATTTGTTGGGCGGTACATCCGAATAATAATACAGAGACCAGTAACAGCGGGATAAACTTTTTCATATTTTCGTTTTAGTATTAGCGGGAAAATGCACTTCCCTGTGACAAATATATTTAATCTTGGGGAAGATGAACAACCTTTCCCGAATTATTGTTCTATTTAACTTTTTATATCAAACGATCCGATTTTCATGAAAGCAACCATACTAAGCATAGGCGACGAACTGCTGATAGGACAGACTTTAAATACCAATGCGCACTGGATGTCGCAGCAACTCACGGCGATTGGCGTGGATGTGCTGCGGCATGTTTCCGTTTCAGATAAAAGAGCAGAGATTGTCGGGGCGCTGGATACGGCGATGGCGGATACGCAGGTGATACTCATTACCGGTGGGCTCGGTCCGACGTCGGATGATATTACCAAAGATGTTTTGTGCGAATATTTCGGCGGGGCGCTCGTCTTCAATGAAGCGGCTTATGAAAATATCCGCCAGATCTTCAACAGACGAAACCGTGAAATCAGCGAGGCAACCCGACAGGTGGCCTTTTTGCCGGATAATTGCCTGCCGATTCAGAATGCATTCGGTACGGCCGCCGGCATGCTGTTTCGTCGGGACGACAGGGTGGTGGTTTCCATGCCCGGTGTTCCCTACGAAATGAAGGCGATGGTGGAAAACGGCGTGATTCCGTATCTGCAATCGGAGTTCACGCTGCCGCTTATCCTGCATCACCATTTTTATACGGCAGGTGTGGGCGAGACACAGCTCGCGGAGTTGCTGACGGATTTTGAAAAAAACAAGCCTGCCGATATGGGATTAGCCTATCTGCCGAGTGTGGGCAAGGTGCGGCTGCGCCTGACGTTGAAAGGACAGGATAAAGCGGACTTGCAATCGCGGATGCAGGCTGCCCGCGAAACAGTGTATGCCGCCGTGAAAGCGCATGTGTACGCGGAAGAAGATATTCCGTTGGAACAGGTGGTGGGGCGTTTGCTGGCAGAACGAGGCAAGACTTTGGGTACGGCGGAAAGCTGCACGGGCGGCTATATCGCTCATCTCATTACTTCTGTGGCCGGCAGTTCGGACTATTTTAAAGGCAGCATCATCGCTTATTCCAATGAGATAAAACAACAGGTACTGGGTGTGCAGGCTGCCACGCTCGAAGCACATGGCGCGGTGAGTGAGCAGACCGTCCGGGAGATGCTGTCCGGTGCGCTGAAAGTGCTGGATACCGATGTGGCAATAGCTGTCAGCGGCGTCGCGGGGCCGGGCGGCGGCAGCGAAGAAAAGCCTGTCGGAACAGTATATATCGGCGTGGCCGATGCAGAGAAATCCGTGGTGCTGCGCCATGGTTTCACCAACAACCGCGAACGCAATATTCAGTTGTCCGGAGTGCTCGCACTGGTGATGCTCAAAAATTTTTTACAGGACAGATAAGATGAAAATTGCAGGACTGTTTGCGACTTACGATAATTTTATGAACATTTGTGTCGGAATTAGTTCATCTCCAAAATTGCAACTATGAGTGAATATCAGTTACTGATGCCGAAAATGGGCGAAAGTGTTATCGAAGCAACCATTTTAACCTGGCATAAACAGCCGGGCGATAAAATAAATGAGCATGATGTAATTGTGGAAGTGGCCACCGATAAAGTGGATTCTGAAGTGCCGAGTCCGGTGAGCGGCGTGCTCAAAAAGATACTGCACGATGTGAACGCTGTGGTCGGCGTAGGACAACCTTTGGCTATTATTGAAGTGGAAGGAGAGGTGTCAGCGCCGGCACCTGCACCCGCAAAAGCGGCTGCCCCCGCACCTGAAGTAAAAGCCCCTGCTCCGGTTGCCGCACCTCAGCCGGAAGTACCGGCACCTGCCGCACCGACTCCGCCTGCTATTCCTGCAGTGCCTGTTGCACCGGCGCCTGCACCTGTATTATCCGGCAACCGATACTATTCTCCGCTGGTGCTGAATATTGCACAGGCAGAAAATGTGACGATGCAGGAACTGGAAGCCATTGCGGGCAGCGGTCTGGAAGGGCGTGTCACCAAAGAAGATATATTGCAGTATGTAGCGGACAGAAACAGCGGCCAGTTAGCACCGCCACCTGCACCGGCGCCAATTGCCTCTGCGTCTACGGTGGCAAAACCTGCAACGGAGACGGTTCGTGAAACAACCATTTCGCCGGATGGAAATTTTGAGATTATCGAGATGGATCGCATGCGCAAAATTATTTCCAAACACATGATTGAGTCAAAGAATACTTCGGCACACGTGTCTTCATTTGTGGAATGCGATGTCACCAATATTGTGCGCTGGAGAGATAAAAATAAAGCGGCATTTCAGAAAAGGGAAGGCTTCAGTCTTTCGTTTATGCCGGTGTTTGTCGAGGCTATCAGCAAAGCCATCAAGGATTTTCCGATGATCAACGTGAGCGTGGATGGCGATAAAATTATCAGAAAGAAAGATATCAATATCGGTATTGCTACGGCATTGCCCAATGGTAATCTGATTGTGCCCGTAGTGAAGAATGCCGACCAGAAAAGTCTGCTCGGTATCGCCAAGGCGATGAATAATATTGTAGTGAAAGCACGCAACAACAACCTGCAGGCCGACGATGTTTCTGAGGGAACATACACAATTTCCAATATCGGAACCTTCGGAAATATCATCGGTACACCGATTATCAATCAGCCGCAGGTGGCTATTATGGCGGTCGGCAGCATCACCAAAAAGCCGGTGGTGCTTGAAGTGGAAGGTCAGGATGTGATTGCGGTCAGACATATGATGTACCTTTCCCATACCTACGACCATAGGGTGGTGGATGGCATGTTGGGTGGTATGTTTGTAAAAAAAGTTGCAGATTATCTCGAAAAATTTGATTTACATCAAGAGATTTAGTATATTGGACATCAGATAACCCTATATGTCTAAGATACCCGAAAAAGATATAACGCTGTACCACAGCATTTTGGCGAAGGAATTGCTGCAGTATACCTCAGTTCCCGAACAGGATTTACAGGCTTTTGTATCCTGTTTTGAGTTTCATGAGTACAAGAAAAAGGATATCATTATTGCTCCGGGAAATACCGATGCATTCAAAATATTTTTCATCCTCAAAGGAATTACACGGATTTATTATGTGTTGGAGGATAAAGAAATTACGGTGAGTTTCAAGATGGAAAACAATGTAGTCTACAACGGGTTCACAATTTTTTCAGGAGTTCCGAATATCGATAATCATGAGGCGTTAGAAGATTTGCAGGTACTGGCAGCCAATATCGATAATCTGGAACCTTTGCTCTACAAATCCCATCCGCTGGAGCATCTTGCCCGCAAAATTGTGGAGAAGAATTACTCTTCTTTTATTCGTTCTAACTATAACAGGATGTTTCTTCCGGCGGAAGAACGGTATGATTATTTCATGAGAGAAATGTCCTCTATTGTCAATCGTATACCCTTGAAATATGTGGCGTCTTATCTTGGGATTACTCCCGAAACCCTCAGCCGCCTGAGAGCAAAACACTAATAGTATATTATGGCCAAGAGAATAGATTCATATCTTCCGGTATATCAGCAGCATTTGCGGGAATATTTACTTAAAATTTCGCCGAATACGCCTTTGAATGAACTGGAAGAACTGATACAGTGTTTTACCATTGAGAAATACGCGAAGAATACGATTTTGCTTCCGGCCGGAGTGAATAATAATACCGTTTATTTCATCGGGAAAGGGCTGGTGCGTATTTTCTATGAAAAAGATGGCAAAGAAATTACCAACTGGCTGCTGGAAGAAAACAGCATGTTTGCACCTACCTATTCCATTCTTTCCGGCGATACCAACTATTTCACCTATCAGCTACTGGAAAATTCTCATTTACTCAAGATTGATTATGCCGTATGGGAATCTTATTACTCAAAATATCATGCCATTGAACGATTGGGCAGAAGGCTGATTTCAGTTTACTACGGCGCCTGTATGCGAAAAACAGTGGATGTATTGTTTTTATCTGCAGAAGAAAGATATCAGCTGTTTGTTAAAGAACATCAGAGCCTGCTGAACAGAGTGCCGCTGCGACATATTGCTTCCTATTTGGGAATTACGCAGGAAACCCTGAGTCGCATCCGGGCCAAGTATTGATTCAGATCGATTCACCTTTTTTTTTATGATTTCTGACAGAAAATGGCATTTTCCGTCAACTAATGCATTCATTTTTTGTTGTATTTCTCATGTAAACTTGATTTAAATCAAGAAAAAGTAGGCAGGAAATTAAAATTTTCTTATTTTTCACTACGCAACATGAGAGAGAAATTAGCAAAAAAGACACAAGCAGTTGAAGCACTGCAATTTATGAAGCAAATACTGGAGCGTATAGCACCTGTGAATCCAGTTGATTTGCAAAAATTACTGAATAAGTTTGAGGTCGTGCAGGTACCCAAAAATGAGATTATTATTAATGAAGGCGAGATTGCCGACAGTTTTTACTGCATTTATAAAGGTATCGTCAGGATATATTACTATAAAGATGGCAAAGCTGTGATAGAGCGGTTTGAAAAGGAAAGTGGTTTCTTTGGCGGAAATTTTACCCACCTGACCAAAAAACCGGGCATTCACGTGTATGAAACACTGGAGCCTTCCATCCTGCTGCGCATGAAATTTGCAGACCTCGAAGAATTGTGCGCTATTTCTCACGATATTGAGCATTTATATCGTATTACTATAGGTCTTTTTCACAATAATTTTGTTGACCGCATTTACACCTTCAAAGCCTTGTCGACGGAAAAAAGATACCATGAATTTATCCGCCAATACGGCGATATCATTAACCGTATTTCCATGCGGAATGTAGCCAATTATCTCGGGATGAGTTCTGAAACCCTGAGTCGCATCCGGGCCAAGTACGATAAGTTTCCGGATGATCATCAAACTGAAAAATAACCCCTGACAATATGGATACCATCAAAGAAATGATCGGCCCCGAAGTGGAACATGCTAAAGTTTTTTTCCGCAATGCACTGATGCAGACCATGGATATTACTGCGGAGGAATTGCAACCACTCATAGATGTTGCACAGTTGGTGAGTTGTAAAAAAGGTCAGGTAATCATTAATCAGGGCGAAGTATCCCAATACATTTACTTCATCTGTAAAGGCGTTATCAGGGTTTATTTTTACCTCAATGATAAACTGATTATCGAGCGCTTTGAAAAGGAAGGCGGAATTTTTGGCGGCAACTACGCATATCTTACGATGAAACCCGGTACCTATATTTACGAAGCCGTAGAGAACATGGAAATGTTGCGCATCAAATATACGGATTTGCAGAAAGTAGTTAAGCAATACGACAAGATAGACGATTTGTACCGCCACAATCTGGAAACGTATTATAACAATCATGCCATGACCATGTATGTCTTTAAATCGCTGTCATCCGCAGAGCGTTATGACCAGTTTGTAAGACAATACGGAGATATCACCAACAGGGTATCGCTGAAGGATATCGCTAATTATCTCGGCATGACACCGGAAACACTGAGTCGTGTTCGTGCCGTATATAACAAGAATCAGAGAAAAGAAAAATAAGTTGATTACTCGTTCGCGCTTTTTATCTTATTCCATATCATAATCTGATTGGAAAAGATTTTTGCAAAACCTTTCACATCTTCACCGCTCCACGCATTGTTCATTTCGCCGTAGCTGCCGAATTTGCTGTTCATTAAATCATAAGGCGATTCAATGCCTTCCAGTTCAAACCGGTACGGGAACAAACGGATGAATACTGTTCCGCTCACATGCTGCTGCGTGTTTGATAAAAATGCTTCCATATCGCGCATCAGTGGTTCATAGAACAAGCCTTCATGCAAGTTACTGCCGTATACATTGCTGATCTGGTCTTTCCAGAACAACTGTTGTTTGGTGAGCGTATGTTTCTCCAGCAGGTGATGTGATTTCAGGATAATCAGCGGCGCGGCAGCTTCAAATCCCACCCGGCCTTTGATGCCGATGATGGTATCGCCCACATGGATATCGCGGCCGATGGCATATGCGGATGCAATATTATTCAAAGCCGTTATTACCTCCGTAGGATGCGCGTAGGATTGGCCGTTCAAGGCCACCGGTTCACCCTTTTCAAAGGTCAGACTGACGGTCTGCGGTTCGTGCTGTGTAAGTTGGGTAGGATAGGCGCTCTCCGGCAAAGTATGTCGCGAGCTGAGTGTTTCCTTGCCACCCACAGAAGTGCCCCAAATACCTTGGTTGATGGAATATGCCGCCTTCTGCGCGTCGATTTCCACCCCGTATTTTTTGAGATATTCAATCTCTTCTTCTCTCGACAGTTTATTGTCGCGGATCGGTGTGATGATAACAGCATCAGGCATGACGATATTGAACACCATGTCGAAGCGAACCTGGTCGTTGCCGGCGCCAGTGCTGCCGTGCGCGATATATCCCGCCCCGATTTCGCGGGCATATTCCGCTACCGCGATAGCCTGGAAAACGCGCTCCGCACTCACGGACAGTGGGTAAGTATTGTTTTTTAGCACATTGCCATAAATGAGATACTTCAGACATTGCTCGTAGTAGCCGCGCACCACATCTTTAACGGTGAAAGAAGCTACGCCCAATTCTTTGGCGCGCGTTTCAATGGCGTTGAGTTGTTCTTGTGTGAAACCACCCGTGTTGACGGTGATGGCGTGCACTTCAAGACCTTTTTCTTCTGAAAGATATTTTACACAATAGGAAGTATCCAGTCCGCCGCTGTATGCTAACACTACTTTCTTGTTTGACATGATGGCTGTTGTTTTGTTAGGTTAGGAGATGTCTTTGGTTGTTTTCTTGTTGGCTTTGCTTTTGCCGGCGGTCTTCACCACTTTAATGCGCTGCGCCTTTGGTGTTTTCAATTTCGACGGAATTTTCTTGTCTACTTTGATGGCTTTCGCGAATGATTTCTTTTTCTCTTCTTTCGGGTCGAACAGCATGCCGGTACACAGGCAGTTCTTGCGGCCGGTGCGGGTCAGCACATCGAAGTTGATACAGCTTTTGCAGCCGCTCCAGAATGCGTCGTCCTGCGTGAGTTCGGAAAAAGTGACCGGTTTGTAGCCGAGGTCAGAGTTGAGTTTCATGACCGCCAGACTCGTGGTGATACCAAAGATTTTGGCATTCGGATATTTCTTGCGGGTATGCTCAAATACAAACTTCTTGATTTTTTTTGCCAATCCATGATGCCGGTAATCTTCTTTTACGATGAGTCCTGAGTTGGCCACATAGTTTTTGCCTTCCCACGTTTCGATATAGCAGAAGCCCGCCAGCTGATTGTGCTGTGTAGTGGCAATGATGGCCTTGCCTTGCAGTATCTTTTCCTTGATGTATTCCGGGTCTCGTTTGGCTATGCCTGTGCCTCTTTTCTTGGCAGATTCTTCGTACAACTCGCATAGGCTTTGGGCGAAACTAATGTGCTCTTCGGTAGCGATCTGCACATTGAATTTGTCCTGTGTTTTTTTCAATTTCTATCCGGCATTAAAAATGAATTGATATTGGTTGTCCTAACAAAAATAGAATGCAATTTGTAAATTGAATGTTATATTTTATCACATCGGTGAATAAGTGCCGGCGCAGCGCTTTAAGCGTTATTTTTAGTGAATATCCTGTCGCGGTGGATGCTGTCTGAAATAAATTCTTAACTTTGACGCACAAACACACTAAACAATTGATATGAATCATTTACTGGCATTTGTAGTGCACTGGAATGTGAAGCCTGAAATCTTCATGATTTCTGAAAATTTTGGTATTCGTTGGTACAGTCTTTTGTACGGAGCTGCTTTTTTTCTGGGATATCAAATTTTATACTGGATTTTTAAGAAAGAGAATAAAAATACGGAAGGTGCTGATCAGTTGCTGATGTACATGTTTTTTGCCGTTTTGATTGGCGCGCGTCTCGGACATTGTTTTTTCTATGATTGGGATTATTACAGCCAGAATATCCTTGAGATTTTTCAGATATGGAAGGGAGGTTTAGCCAGTCACGGTGCGGCGATGGCGATTCCTATTGCTTTGTATTTGTATAAACGACAGCATCCGGATCAGTCTTTTCTGTGGATCATCGACCGTGTGGCCATTCCTACGGCTATCGGTGGCTCCTTCATTCGCTACGGCAACTTTTTCAATTCAGAAATTGTCGGAGATTATACCGATGGAAGCTGGGGCGTTGTGTTTGAACGTTTGGGCGAAACCGCTCCGCGCGTACCGATTATGTTATTTGAAGCATTCCTGTACGATCTGATTTTTATTGTCATATTGATCATCTATATCCGCTCGAATTACAAACCGCGCGAAGGCAGCCTCATGGCGATTTTCCTGTTTATGATGTTCGCCGGCCGTTTCTTTCTGGAAAACTGGAAAGTGGACGACAATCCGCTTACGATGGCAGGCATCACGCTCACGCACGGTCAGTGGCTGAGCATTCCGTTTGTTATCATCGCGTTCATCATTTTTGTGGCTTCCCGCAAATACGGTGCGCCTCCGAAAACAGCGTAAGTCTTACGGTTTTCCGGTGGTGCTGTCGGGTTTGAATTCCATACTGATGGAATTGATACAGTAGCGCAATCCTGTTTTATCGGCAGGGCCATCCTCAAATACATGTCCGAGGTGGGAATGACATTGCTGACACAATACTTCCACGCGCGTCATACCATGACTGTAATCCATTTTTGTGATTACCGCGCTTTTCCCGGCTTTATCGTAGAACGCAGGCCAGCCGCAGCCGCTGTGGTATTTGGTGTCTGACGTGAAAATCAGGTGTCCGCAGGCTTTGCAGTAATAATTGCCTTTGTCGTCGGTATCCGTATATTTTCCCATAAACGGACGTTCCGTGCCGGCCTCCCGCAATACATAGTATTCCTCATCCGTGAGTATTTGTTTCCACTCTTCGTTGGATTTGATGACAGCAGGTGTTGATTTTTCGTTCATAGCATGACTTTGTTTGATGGATTTATTCGACTGACATCCTGCGGATAGCAGTGCCGCGACAGGTAAAATTAAATATACGCCAATGGATTTCATCATACTATTTTAAACAGCATTTATCCGGTAAAGTTCAAATTTTCTCTATATTCGCAGTGCTATGAATGCTGCCTTATCCCGTTTTTTTTCGTTTTTACTGTTGATGCTGTCCCTGTCGATGCTGTCTGCCGGCAGAGATGTCAAAGTGCCACTGCTGACGGAACATGCCAAAGTGAGTTTGCTGACCATCAACCGCAATGACGAGGCGATATATCGCTATTTCGGTCACACCGCTATTCGCGTGAAAGATACCATACTCGGCTGGGATCTGGTGTATAACTACGGTACGTTCGATTTTTACCAGCCCGGATTTGTGATGAATTTCATCCGTGGCAAGCTGCTGTATTATGAGTCGATAGACCAATACGGTGATTTCGAAGTGATGTATCGGGAAGAAAACAGATGGATACGGGAGCAGGAACTCAACCTGACGCAGGAGCAAAAGCAATCCCTTTTTGAAAAACTGACCATCAATGCCCGTGAGGAGAACAAATACTATCAGTATGATTTCCTGTTTGATAATTGTTCCACACGGCCGCGCGATGTGATCTTGTCCCTGTTTAAGGAAAAGCAGTTTCAGCCGGATGCGGATGATGCGGCTACTTTCCGTGAGTTGATTGACAGAAATGTGCCCAATGAATGGATTGATTTCGGCATGGATTTGCTCATCGGATTGCCCACCGACCGCAAGGCGGGCTATGACCGTACTTTCCTTCCATTGGAACTGATGGAATTATTTGACCATGCAATAGTAGACGGAAAACCATTGGTGAAAGGTAATGAACTGATACTGTCGGATGTGCCTGAGCATTATTCCTCCGGATGGTGGACGCCGGGTGTGGTGTTTACGTTGCTGGGCATCCTGATTATTGTACTCCAGATAAAGACAGGCGTATTTTCGCGGTATAAAGTTATTC
>JADLAH010000047.1 GCA_020848315.1 Chitinophagales bacterium
CGGATTTATAGGCAATCAAGCTGATGGTATATGTTCCCGGCGTATTGAAAACAACATCCACGGGAGAAGTTGTTGCCGTTGCAAGAGAGCCGCCCTGGAATGTCCATCGGATGGAATCCGGTGAGCCAACTGTTGCCGTTGAAGTATTGGTAAATCTTAAGGTCCCGGCCGGACAGACTACCGTGTCACTAACCGTAAAGGAAGCTGTTGCGGTTGGGACAGACACCAATGGTGATAAGTTTACATTATCCACGTAAATAGTATGCCCATAGTTGCCTAAGTTTCTGAACGCAATCTGCACATTTGGCTTATTAAGATATGCTGCAGGTATAACGATTGAGTCTCTTCTCCATTGATTAGGCGCTGGATAAAACTCATCACCCAGGCCCGGCAAATAGGTTGCCAGTGCCGTACCACCTTTGGTATAAATGCGTTGTGAAGTATTGAGACAGTTGTCTGTGATATACACTTCCAAAGTATCAAAAATACTTTCATCAGGTCCGCCTTCTTCCAACGGCCCAAAGTAAGGTGCATATGCTACATCAAAAGTGAGAGAAGCGCCCGTAATACCTGTGAGATTTAATTTAGGTGTCAATATATCATCATCAAATCCACGGGCATCCAGTTCGGTATTATTAAATCTCATGGCTCTGTTGCCAATGCCATATGCACTGATGCCATTTATCACATCCCAATTGACAGCAGGATTTCCGTTTCTGTTCACCCAATCCCAACCGGAAGGTGGGAAAAACGGACCTTCAAATCCTTCCACCAAAGGAACCGTTCCTGCGCCTACTAACGGCACATAGATTTGTTTGGTAATAGTATGCGTACCGCGTGCATTGGTTACGGTAAGTGTAACATTGTGTATACCCGGTGTGTTAAATACGATATTAGCTGGATTCTTCACAGTAGAAGTGGCCGGCGTTCCACCTTCAAACGTCCAACTCCATGAAGTCGGTGCGAAGATAGATTTATCTGTAAAATTGTATGTTTTGGAAGTAGCGCAGGCTACTGATGTACCAATGGAAAAATCAAATTTTGCAAATGGTTTTTGTTTCACGGTATCACACACCGGAGAGTTAACCAGATTCTTTCTGAAGTCACCAAATTGCAGTGTTGTTTGCATACGCGCTTTCTGATCAAGCGTAAACAAGGCCATACAGTTGTCATCTGTATAATCCATAAAATTCATGAACATATCACCTGAGGTGGTATTGCCGCAGGTACGGTGCGGATAGGTCGGACATCTAAAATTCTCCTTCAGTGCGGTTGGCGTATCATCCACGAAGTCTGTGCCACAGCTATCATCCCCCCAGATATGTCTCAATCCGAGCCAGTGGCCGATTTCATGTGTAGAAGTACGGCCTTTGGATGCAGATGCCGTACCGGTAGTTCCGAAATAATTGGAGCGGCAAACAAAACCATCATTTAGTTCATTTCCTGCCCCTGTCGGCATACCATCAAGTCCTGTTAATCCCGGGAAAGTGGCATAACCCAATGTTGTTAATCCGCTAGATGACTGTATACCCGGGACTACCCAAATGTTCAGATAAAAATTGGGATCCCAGATAGTGGTTCTCTTGATAGTGTTTTCAATGAAATCAAAAGAAAAACCTGTGACTCCCGGATTTGGCCATCCTTTAGTGCGGGCATCAATTCTGTCAATACCGGGCTCTGCCAACACAGTATTTGTAGGTGACAATTTTGCGAGACAAAAAGTAATATTCGTATTTGCCAGCAAAGGTGCAAATGGTGCGGGAATGGTATTAGAATTCAAACCTGTTCCAGCGAAATCGTTGTTCAGAACTGTTATCTGTGATTGCACCTGTGCAGCAGAAATATTCTGTGTCGTGTTGAAATAAACCACATGTACGACTACCGGAATATTATAAGTGGCAGACTGCTGTCTGTATCCCGGCATAGATTTCTGGTGTTGGATGATTCGCTGCAACTGATTTTCCCATGTCATGGAAGGCACTTCTGAACCACACCAGGCTGCATTTCCTTTCGAATTATGATTGTGTGCAGCCATCACCATACCAGCCCATACCATGCATTGTATCAGCAAAAAATAACGTATTAATTTTATCATAAAATATTGATTATCAATGTAAACCTATAAATAACGAAAAAAGAAATCAAGTAGTTGTATACAACTTAACAATTACGTGAACTCAATTAAACTTAAACAATAAACCGGCTGATGTGTTGTGAATAGCGTATTTTAGCTACATAATTTCTGACATGAACCGACTTCAATCCGAGACTTCCCCTTATTTATTGCAGCACAAAAACAATCCTGTAGACTGGTTTCCCTGGGGCGATAAAGCCTTACAAATGGCACAATCCCAAAACAAACTGCTCATTATTTCTGTGGGTTATGCGGCCTGCCACTGGTGTCATGTCATGGAGAAGGAATGTTTTGAAAACGAGGAAGTAGCGGCTGTCATGAATGGCGGATATATCTCCATCAAAGTGGATCGCGAAGAAAGACCGGACATCGATCAGGTGTATATGAATGCCGCCATGATTACGACCGGACAAGGCGGTTGGCCACTGAATGTGATTGCATTACCTGACGGGAAGCCTGTCTATGCTGGCACCTATTTTCCCAAGCAAAACTGGATGCATTTGTTGAGATATTTCGCCGATATGTATCAGCAATCTCCGGAAAAACTGATGGAACAGGCAGAACGAATTACCCAGGGTTTACAACAAATTGAACAGATTCCGCTCTACCCGTCCGAACGCGTCATCGACGAAGGCATGCTGCACATCATCTGGAATTCCTGCAAAGACAAACTGGATATGGAATGGGGCGGAAAAACAGGTGCTCCCAAGTTTATGATGCCGAATAATTTTGAATTCCTCTGGCGTTATTACTACCGAACCCAACACAAAGATGTTGCAGCATATTTAAAAACCAGTCTAAAAAAAATGGCCTTCGGCGGACTGCATGATATCGTTGGCGGTGGCTTTGCCAGATACAGTGTGGATGCCTACTGGAAAGTGCCGCACTTTGAAAAAATGTTGTACGACAATGCGCAAATGATGACTATCTATGCGCATGGTTATCAGTTGACCCAACGACCGATGTACAAGTCAGTTGTGGAAAATATTTTTGAATGGACAGTGCGCGAAATGACTGCTACCGATGGCGGATTGTATGCCTCGCTGGATGCCGACAGCGAAGGAGTGGAAGGGAAATTTTACTGCTGGACAAAAACCGAATTTATTCAAGAAGTGGAACTGCTTGCCTATTCCTTTATTTCTCCGGAGATATTTATTTCTCTGGCGTTGGAACTCTACAATATCACGGAAGATGGCAATTTTGAACACGGCATGAATGTGTTGTTCCGCACGGAAGATCATGAATATTTCATGGAGAAATACGGACTTACCAATGCCGAATTTCAGACAATCGTATCGGGCATCCAACAGCAATTATTAAAGGCGCGCAGTGGCAAAATACGACCTGCAACGGATGACAAAATACTCACCGAATGGAATGCTATGATGGTGAAGGGACTGACGGACGCGTATCGTGCATTGGGTGAGGAAAAATATAAACAGAAGGCTATTGCCATCGCGGATTTCATCCTGCATTACTGCATGCAACCCGATGGCCGACTCTACAGAAATTACAAAGACGGCAAGTGCACCATCAATGCATTTCTGCCCGATTATGCTTTCCTGATTGATGCCTTGCTGGCGCTGCACAGCATTACGTTGCAGGAAAAATATCTCGATGTATCTGCGCAACTAATGAACTATGTCATTCAACATTTCTACGAACCTTCCAACGGATTTTTCTACATCACTTCCAATCTGGATGCGCCGCTGGTGGTCAGGAATATGGACAGCAGTGATAATGTAATTCCTTCCGCTAATTCCATGATGGCTAAAAATCTGCTGTTGCTCGGCAAATTACTGGACAATAACGAGTACATGCAAATGAGCATGACCATGCTGAATAATGTACTCAATGACGTATTGCACAATCCATTGTTCTACTCCAACTGGGCCATCGTGCTGGATATGCAGTTGCACCTGCGCAATGAACTAATCATAACCGGCCGTGATGCGGAACATGCTCTTAGTGGCATATTGCCGAATTACACACCGGATGTGCTGATAAGTGGTTGTACTGCGGAAAGTAACAAACCGCTGACAAAACATCGCTACGTATCCGGAAAGACCTTGTATTTCTGGTGTTTTGATAAAAGTTGTACTTTACCGGAAGAAAATCAATCCATCATTATTGACAGGATAAACAACCTTCAAAAATTGTAAGAAAATTACTTATTCAGCTTCTGAATCAACTGAATATTCTTATCGTTATACCAATCAATGCCTTCCACTTTTACGTCCACCACTTTACCACTTTTATCAATCAGATAGGTAGTAG
>JADLAH010000048.1 GCA_020848315.1 Chitinophagales bacterium
GCGATAAGGCAGTCTATCTGCGCACATTCCCCACGGGATTCAGCATCGCAGGATTGTTTTTATCCGCATTGCCTAAAGATGACGGACAATGTGTCACCGCGTTTTTCGGTGCCAGTCAGGCAACTATTGCAGGCAGAGACGAACTGATACTGGATGGCAATATCCTGTCCACCAATACATTCTGTTCCAAAGAAAATACCACAATTGCATTGTTTGCCTACGATGATAATAAAAACAAGGTAACAGACATGAGAACTATCGGCGCATTCAATGCATTCCCATTCCTGAAAGGCGCGGATATTTATTTCCCGGTTGCTCCAAGGTCATCGGTCACGATGTCTTTTAATCAGCGGGTGCTGCGGGCCACCAACTGGAAGTCGAATTCCGAAGGTGTCAACGTGATGGTGTTTGAATAGACACAAACGATGGGAAAGGAACATAAATAACGAAGTACACCGCAAAAGAAAATTTAGCGGCAATACCATCATTCATACATCGTAAATCGTACATTTGTGCTGCAGGCTGCTCTATCGCTCCGCTACGGCGGGGAGGAAAGTCCGGGCAGCACAGAGCAGTTTGGCGGATAACGTCCGCAGGTAGTAATGCCTGGAAAGTGCCACAGAAAATAGTCCTGTGAATACAGGAGTGAAAAGTACATTTGCAGTAATGCATTTGTCAGGTAAACCCCAAACGCTGAAACATCATGTAAACCAACGCCTGACGGCTGCTCGCCGGATGTTGGAGGGTAGATGGATAGAGGCGGTCAGCAATGATCGTCCCAGATAAATGATAGAGGTTCACAGAACCCGGCTTACAGGCCTGCATTTTATGAATAGTGAGCAGTAAGTAGTAATTGCTGAGATGTTGCCTCCTGATTACACTTGCTGCTGCAAGATATTTTAATGTGGTACAGATTTTGCTGCCACACAATGTATTATAAAAACAAATCCTTTTATGCCGAAAATATTAATAGTTGATGATGAACGTGCGATACGCAGAACATTGAGAGAAATCCTCGAGTATGAGAAATACGAAATCGAAGAAGCTGAAGACGGTGAAATCGGATTGGATAAGATTGAAAAGAATAGCTACGATGTAGTGATTCTGGATATTAAGATGCCCAAAAAAGACGGCATAGAAGTGCTGACGGAAATGAAGCAGAAGGGCATCGATACGCCGGTGATTATGCTGTCCGGACATGGCAATCTCGAGACTGCTGTGGAGGCCGTGAAGAAAGGCGCTTTTGATTATATCCCGAAACCGCCCGACCTGAACCGCCTGCTGATTACGCTGCGCAACGCCATGGAAAAAGTGTCGCTGGTAACGGAGACCAAAATCCTGAAAAAGAAAATTGCCAAGTCCAAACAGATAGTAGGCGATTCTACACCGATACAGAAAATAAAAGAAACTATTGCCAAAGTAGCTCCTACGGAAGCGCGTGTATTGATTACCGGTGACAATGGCTCCGGAAAGGAACTGGTGGCTCGTTGGCTGCACGAGCAGAGCAACCGCGCCAACGGTCCGCTCGTGGAAGTAAACTGCGCCGCGATTCCATCGGAACTAATAGAAAGTGAACTCTTCGGTCACGAAAAAGGGGCTTTTACTTCCGCGGTTAAACAGCGCATCGGAAAATTTGAACAAGCCAACGGCGGGACCCTTTTCCTCGATGAAATCGGCGATATGAGCCTGTCCGCACAGGCAAAAGTGCTGCGCGCGTTGCAGGAAAATAAAATTACAAAAGTCGGCGGCGACAAAGAAGAAAAGGTGGATGTGCGCGTCATTGCGGCTACCAACAAGGATTTGCTGAAAGAAGTCGAAGAGAATCGCTTCCGACTCGATTTATACCATCGCCTGAGTGTTATTCTCATTCATGTGCCTTCGCTGAATCAGCGCAAGGATGATATTCCTTCGCTCACAGAACATTTCCTGGATGAGATTTGCGGTGACTATGGTATTCCCGTGAAAAAAATCGAACAGGATGCCATCGAAGCGCTGCAGGCGCGCAATTGGACGGGAAATATCCGGGAGCTGCGCAATGTGGTGGAACGACTCGTTATCATGAGCGATAAAACCATCACCAAACAGGATGTCATTGATTATTCCGGACCCGGTGGAAAAGCGGAAAGCAAGGGCATCG
This sequence comes from Chitinophagales bacterium, assembly GCA_020848315.1. Taxonomy (GTDB): domain Bacteria; phylum Bacteroidota; class Bacteroidia; order Chitinophagales; family JADIYW01; genus JADJSS01. The sequence goes on from JADLAH010000048.1 coordinate 2,138, forward strand.
ACTTTGATAAGTTTGCCAATCTGCAACAACTACAGGATTATGTGGAACGCAGTTTCATCGAATATAAACTGGACAATAACTCCTGGAATACTTCTAAAACCGCGGACGATATAGGTGTCTCCAGAAAACAACTCGAAGAGAAGATGGAAAGTCTGGGGTTGAAAAAAAGATAAGATTTACAACTTAAATACGGTTCCTTCCAGCGCCAGTTCCGTATTCGGAAATATCAGCTGAGCCTCTTCCAGCAAAGGAGAGAGCTGATGATATCTGGAGGAAAAATGTCCGATAATCAGGCGTTTTGCATTGGCTTTTTGGGCTATCTGTGCTGCCTGCAGGGCGGTGGAATGTCTGGTCTCCTGTGCCCGCTCTTCCGATTCATGCAGGTAGGTAGCCTCGTGATAAATTAAATCGGCATCCGCAATGTAGGGCAGCATGTCTTCATTATATATGGTATCGGAACAGAATGCATATTTTCTGGGAGCGTGCGGCGCATCTGTAACATCCGCGGCTTTCACCGACAGTCCGTTTTTAGCTGTGATGTCTATTCCTTGTTTCAGTAGTTTGTAGTCTTCTTTTTCAATGTCGTACTGACTTAACTTTGATTTGTTCAACTTGCGTTCACCCGGTTTTTCTTTCACTAAAAATCCGGTTGTAGGAATTTTGTGCTTCAGCGGAAAGCTGTACACTTCGGTCTGTTCATTTTCAAATATCAGTCGGAAGTCGTCGTCGGAAGTGGCCGCGAATGTGAGTTCGTAATTGAGTTTTGTGCCGCTTGCATCCAGCTGCAGTTGGATGATTTGCTGCAACAGCGGAGGTCCGAAAATCGTCAGCGGCTGCGTGCGTTTAAGCAGGTTGTAAGTCGTCAGTAAGCCGATTAATCCGAAATAATGGTCGCCGTGCAGATGTGAGATGAAGATGTGATTTACGGCAAACCACTTCACTTTGTATTGCAGCATCCGCTGTTGTGTGCCTTCTCCGCAGTCTATCAGAAAATAAGAGTGGTGCAGCTGAATAAACTGCGCCGTCGGATGTCTTCCGTGGTCAGAAATAGCAGAATTGCTGCCTAATATGGTAACGTTAAAATCCAAGTGCGGAATAATTGGGAAATGTGCAATAGCCCGTAGCAACAGGCGGTTACGACGATGTTCCGGAAATTATTTCTTTTTCTTTTTCTGGATACCTTCTACGGCGTCGTGCTGTGTGGAGTAGAGATGCAGCACATCTTCCAGTTGTGAAATCTTAATCAGATTCTTAACGGTGTCATTCAGTCCGCAAAGTCCGAAAATGCCCTTTTCATCCTTGCACAAACGGTGACCAATCAGCAATGCGCTTAACCCGGAAGAATCTACAAATTTTACGTTGGATAAGTCAACGATGATGTTTTTAAAACCTTCAGCGTTTGCCAGAACGAGTTCTGATTTCAATACCGGTGCATTCAGAGAAGTCAGTTTGTCTTCCAGCAGTTCATACACCACAAAGCCTTCTTGTTTGTCTACGCTAAATTTCATAGTTATATTTTTTAATGTACAGAGTTTACGACAGATGATGCGGGCATCATTTCAGCTCAAAAATACAGCTAATTATCCAAAATTCACATCTGTTTACTATGCCGGAATCTTTTTTCTCTTTTTTTTGTTAATATTAATCAATATTTACAGCCATCCTGACAACGGCAGTATGAAAAATGAAAAAAGCGTTATACATTTAAACTTATGCAACAATGTCAGGTTTTATTCTTGGCAGATAATTTGAAAGAGATACCATATGGAAGCAAAATTTTCACCCAAAGTAAAGGAAGTGATCTCGTACAGCCGAGAAGAAGCCCTGCGTTTAAAACACGACCAGATAGGCATTGAGCATTTGCTGCTCGGCCTGATCCGGGAAGGAGAAGGATTGGCGATAAAAGTATTACGTTCCTTAGGAATAGACATCAGTCTGTTCAGAAAGAAAGTGGAAGAAGCGATTAAAGACCGCATTTCCTCTATTCCCGGTAATATCAATAGCCTGCCGCTGACCAAACAGGCGGAGAAAGTATTGAAAATTACTTTGCTCGAAGCGAAGTCGATGAAACAGGATACAGTAGGAACGGAACATTTGTTACTCTCCATTCTGAAGAATAAAGAAAATGTGGTGACACAACTGCTCAGCAGATGGGATATCACGTATGAAGTATTTCTGGCGGAACTCAGATCTATGCAGGAAGACAGCGATGTGCCGGAGGTGCGTTCCGAAATGCCTGACGAACCTTATGATGAGGGCGATGAAGAAGAACGAGCCCGTGGCGGTTACAGCCAGCCGACCGGTTCGTCTACTGCCAAAAAGTCTGCCTCCAAGTCCAATACGCCAGTACTGGATAATTTCGGTCGCGATATCACCCGACTGGCAGAGGAAGGCAAACTGGATCCGATTGTAGGTCGTGAAAATGAAATCGAACGCGTATCGCAGATTCTGTCGCGCAGAAAGAAAAATAATCCGATTCTGATTGGAGAACCCGGCGTTGGTAAAACAGCTATCGTGGAAGGGCTGGCATTGCGCATCATTCAACGCAAAGTATCCCGTGTGTTGTTTAATAAGCGTGTAGTATCGCTCGATTTGGCAGCACTCGTAGCCGGTACCAAATACCGCGGTCAATTTGAAGAGCGGATGAAGGCCATTATGACAGAATTGGAGAAAAACCGCGATGTAATTCTCTTTATCGATGAAATTCATACCATCGTCGGAGCAGGCGGAGCCACCGGTTCTCTCGATGCATCCAATATCTTCAAGCCTGCACTCGCACGCGGAGAACTCCAATGCATCGGGGCGTCTACACTGGATGAATATCGCCAGTATATCGAGAAAGACGGTGCACTCGACCGAAGATTCCAGAAGGTAATGGTAGATCCGCCATCTCCGGAAGAAACCTTAATCATTCTGAACAATCTCAAAAACAAATACGAGGAATACCACAACGTCAACTACAGTCCGGAGGCCATCAACGCCTGCGTTCAGTTGAGTACGCGATA
>JADLAH010000049.1 GCA_020848315.1 Chitinophagales bacterium
CAGCAGGTCTTTACACCGGAAGACTACACCGAAGAACAAATGATGGTGCGCTCTATGGCATCTGATTTTATCGAAAAAGAAGTAATGCCTCGCTGGAAGGAAATCGAAAAGCAGGAGCCGGGATTGTCCTTGTCTTTGTTGGGAAAAGCCGGTGAATTGGGATTGCTCTCTACCGCTATTCCGGAAGCTTACGGCGGCATGAACCAGGATGTAATCTCCGGATGTATCATCGCGGAAGAAGTAGGCCGAAGCGGTTCTTTTGCCACTACATTAATCTGTCATATCGGTATTGGAACATTGCCTATCCTGTACTTCGGAACGGAAGAGCAAAAACAAAAATTCCTGCCGAAATTGGGCAGCGGTGAATGGGCAGCTTCTTACTGTCTGACAGAGCCAAGTTCAGGTTCTGACGCGTTGGGCGCTAAAACAACCGCTACACTTTCTGAAGATGGCAAGGAGTGGATCCTGAATGGTCAGAAAATGTGGATTACCAATGCCGGTTTCGCGCACTCATTTACGGTGTTCGCTAAAATCGACGGCAAGGAGTTCACCGCATTCTTAGTGGAAGCCGGCACACCGGGACTCAACTTAGGTGCGGAAGAAGATAAAATGGGTATCAAAGGTTCTTCTACCCGTCAGGTGTTCTTTGAAAACTGCAGAATTCCGGTAGAAAATATGCTGGGCGAACGTGGTAAAGGTCACCTCATCGCATTCAATATCCTCAATATCGGAAGATATAAATTAGGTGCTACAGCATTAGGCGGTGCCCGTCAGGCATTCAATATGGCCGTACAATACGCTAATGAAAGAACACAGTTCGGTAAATCATTGTCTTCTTTCGGTGCTATCCAGCACAAGATTGCAGAAATGGCGATTCAGCTGTTCGCATTGGAAGTGACCACTTACCGTTGTGCCAATGATATCGGAAAACTGGAGCATGAAAACCTGGAAGCAGGAATGGAATTCTCCAAAGCATTACTGGGCGCAGCGGAAGAATATGCGATCGAATGCGCTATCGTAAAAGTACTGGGTTCTGAAGTACTCGATTTCATCGTGGATGAAAACGTACAGATCCACGGAGGCATGGGCTTCTCCGAAGAAACCAATGCCGCCCGTGCGTACAGAGATTCCCGTATCGCCCGTATCTACGAAGGTACCAGCGAAATCAACCGTTTGTTATCCATCGATATGTTGCTGAAACGCGCAATGGGTGGCAAAATCGACTTGATGACACCGGGTATGGCTATCCAGAAAGAACTGATGAGTGTGCCTGATTTCGGCGATGACGACGAAGGTCAGTTCGCGGCTGAAATCAAAGCTATCAAAAATGCGAAAAAAGCATTCCTGTTGGTAGCCGGCGGAGCCGTTCAGAAATTAATGGCAAAACTGAAAGACGAGCAGGAAATCATCATGAACGCATCAGATATGCTGATTCAGATTTACACTGCAGAATCTTTATTGTTGCGTGTTCAGAAAATCTTCGAAAAAGGAGAAAAAGCAGAACAGGTGTATATCGATATTCTGAAAGTGGCGTTCAATGATGCGATGAATAAAATCAACGTAGCCGGAAAAGATGCATTGCAGTCTTACGCGGAAGGCGATGAACTGCGTATCATGCTGATGGGACTGAAACGTTTCACCAAATACGAACCGGTGAACGTGAAAGATGCCCGTCGTCGTATCGCGGCGAAAGTTATTGAAGCAGGTAAATACAATCTGTAATTATCACTTGCTTATATTGTATGCTCCGGCCTTCTGGCCGGAGTTTTTTTTATAGTATATTACATGAAATATAGTACATTTGATTCATAAATCGCAGCTGCAATGCCGGTAGATGTAGTAGATAAACTCGAGGATCCCAGACACAGCAAGCCCGAAGAAGGCTGGCGCGAGAAGCTGTACGAGATTATTTTCGAATCACATACGCGCGCCGGAAAAATATTCGACATTGTGCTGATAGCCCTGATTCTGTCAAGTGTCGCGGTCATCATGCTCGAAAGTATTGAGCCGGTGTACGAACGACACAAAATATTGTTCAGGTCGCTGAACCTGCTATATACTATTCTCTTTACAATAGAATACATCCTGCGCTTATCCTGTGTGAAAAAGCCCGCGGAATATGCCCGCAGTTTTTACGGAATAATAGATTTGCTCGCCATACTGCCTTCCTATCTGGAGATATTCTTCCCGCATACGCATTTCCTGATGCTGATTCGTTCCTTCAGATTGCTGCGTATTTTCAGGATATTCAAGATGATAAATTTCCTGCAGGAAAGCCGCCTGCTCGTATTTTCACTTATCAGAAGTTACCGGAAAATCGTGGTTTTTTTATCTTTTGTGGTGCTGCTGGCGGTGTTTCTGGGTTCCATCATGTATGTGTTGGAATATGAGAAAAATCCGGGTTTTACCAGTATTCCGCAGAGTATTTACTGGGCTATTGTTACCATCACCACCGTTGGCTATGGCGATATCGCGCCGCACACCGCATTGGGGAAAATCCTGGCTTCTTTTATCATGATTTTGGGTTATGCCATCATAGCAGTGCCGACAGGTATTGTCTCCGCTAATTTCCTGAAAGAATGGCGGCAGGAAAAACAAAATCCGCTGACCCGCTGTGAACATTGCCTGCTCGAAGGACACGAGTTTGATGCGCAGTATTGCCGCAGATGCGGACATCAACTGGAGGAACAATCGTAACTGATTAAACAGAACCGGCGTAATTGTAGGCCTCCGGACGGATAGTTTCGAGAAAGTCTTTCTTCTTTCGTTTGGCAATTTCCACTTTGCAACCATCGCTCATCAGCACAATATTATCACTCAGGTCCACTTTCTGTATGTGGTGCAGGTTAATCAGGTGTGACTGATGGACGCGGAAAAATCCAAAAGTAAGCAGCCGTTCTTCAAAATTCTTCAGCGTTTTCGAAACCAGTACTTTCTTGTGTCCCGACAGGTGAAATTCCGTGTAGTTACTGGAAGATTGCAGTCGGATGATGTCCGTTATTTTCAGAAAAATAACACCATCCTTAGTCGGCACCATCAGTTTGGCGTCCTGCAAATGGTTGTTCTTCATCGCGTGGATATTGTCATTGATGTCGGCGGCTGCCTTCAGTTGTTGTCTTTCCTGAATCCGTTTGCTGACTTTCTCCACGGCATTCATGAGTTCATTTTCCTTGATGGGTTTGAGCAAATAATCCGCCGCGTTATTCTTGATGGCGCTGATGGCATACTTGTCGTGTGAAGTCGTGAATATCACCTCGAAATCCTGGTGTTTCAGCTCTCTGAGCAGGTCGACCCCTTTGCCGTCGGTGAGTTCAACATCGAGAAAAAGCAACTGTGGTACCACTTCTTCAATCAGCTTTTTGGCTGCCCGCTTAGAGCCGCAGACACCCTCAATGTGGATGTCTAACCCCGTATTGCGAATAGCCTTTTTCAGCAAATCCTGAAAAATAGGTTCGTCTTCAATAATCACAGCACGTATCATAAAAATAGTAGTCGTATTAAATGTAATCATTTTTTGCTAAATTTAGTAATATATTTTTTGTGGGTACCCGTATGTCTTCTTCCGGTGTCCTGTCTGCGGACAGGAAAAATAGCAGCAGATTTGATGCGCTATACAAGAAAGCTTTGTCCTGCAAGAACGATAAGGAATATGTGAAGGCGATAGAGTTGTATGCGGAGTTGATTTCGCAAAGCACTGACCCGCAATGTATCCGCTGCGCGCAATTGTACGAAGATACCGGTGATATCTATTATACGTTGAAAGACTTTCAGCGCGCCTTCGAGTTTTTCCAGAAGGCATTACACATCTATGCCGAGAATCAGGCCTACGATCTGCAGCTCAATCAGTACCAGAAAATAGGCGGCATGCAGCAGGGCATCTGGCAGTTTAAAAAAGCCATCGATATCTTTCGGGAAGGACTTTCGCTCTCCGTCCGGCTCAACAAACCGGACAAGATTGTGGAGTTCGAATTGCTGTTGGGAAATGTTCTCAACTGGGACGATAATCTGCCTGAAGCGGAAAAATATCTGCTCAGTGCCATAGAAAAAGAAAAGCAGTTAAACCTGCCGATGGTCAGACTGCGCTCACATGTCAGCTATGCCATTTTGCTTCGCAAGATGAAGAAATACAAAGATGCGGAGCGCTACTTCAAACTGGGAATGGCCTTGTCGGCAACACTGCAGGATGCCTATCTGATGGACATCACCAAGAGTTACGGCATCATGCAGTATGAAATGGGTAATTACGATCAGGCGGAACAATTGCTGCTCGATGCGGAACAGAAATCGCACGTCGATGGCAATGATGCGACGCGGGCGGTGATTTTCGAATATCTCGCACTTTTATATGAAAAGAAGCAGGAGTTCGACAAGGCTTACCGCTACATCCGTATGTTCTACGAACGCAAGCTGGAACTGCTGGAAAGAGGATATTCGGAAGATAATAATATCCTGCAGGCAAAACTGGGACTGGAAGATGCCCGTCGGGAACGATTTATCGCGGAAGAAACAGCTAAAGCAAAAGGACTGTTTATCGCTACTATCAGCCATGAAATCCGTACGCCGATGAATATCATTCTCGGCTCCACCGCGCTGATGCTGAAAGAGGAGCCGAAAGTGGAGCACATAAAATACCTCGAAGCGATGCAGCGTTCGGGCGAAAATCTGCTCGGTATCATCAATGATATTCTGGATATTTCCAAAATGGAAGCAGGCAAACTGGAGGTAGAATATGAACCCGTTTATCTCGATCATTTGCTCCGGAATCTGGAAGCCATATTCGGGCAGTCCTACACGGAAAAAGGACTGTATCTGCGCTTTGTTTGGGAGAAAGATGACTTTCAACAACCTTTTCTTTCGGATAGTCTGCGGCTGACGCAGATGCTGACGAATCTGCTCGGGAATGCCTATAAATTTACGGACACGGGCGGTGTGGAGGTGCGCGCGTGGCGCAAAGGAAAACGGCTCATTTTTGCGGTGGCTGATACCGGTGTCGGTATTCCCAAAGATAAGTTAAAGACCGTCTTTGAACAGTATGAGCAGTTGCAGTCCAGTAGTAAGAAAAAATACAAAGGAACCGGACTCGGACTCGCCATTGTCAAGAAAATAGCGGCACTGATGAATGGAACGGTACGTGCAAAAAGCAGCAAAAAAACAGGCACGGAATTCACGATTGACTTACCGTGGCATCCTGCGGATGCCGCCGTGCAGCGAGCGGAAGTTGCGCTTCCCGCCGCCAATGAATTCCTGAAAGATAAGACCATTCTGGTGGTAGATGATATTGATGACAACCGCTTGCTCGTTTGTAAAACCTTGCAGTACTTTTATCCGGCAGTGAAACTGTTGGAAGCCCGCGATGGCGAGGAAGCGGTCGCGGCGGCGCAGCAGCACCATCCCGATCTGATTGTGATGGACCTGGATATGCCACGCATGAATGGCGTGGAGGCGCTTGCCGCCATACGGAAAAATAAGAAAATGCGTACACTCACCGTGATTGCCAGCACGGCCAGTTTGATTGCCAATGCGGAACAGGAATTAAAGTCCATGGGATTTGACGGATACCTGCCCAAGCCTTTTGAAATCGAAGATTTCCGGCTTTTACTGAAAGAAAAACTCGGCGCTTAATCTTCTAAATCCATGCCGGTCACATCAGCATATGCGGCATATATCGCGCATATGGAAACTGGAATAGAAACCAGTAATCCGACACCCAGGCACATCGCGCCTGCGATATTAATCAGTCCGAGCAATATCAGAAATCCCATCCAGTTGAAGAATTTTTTGCTGATAATCTGCCGACTGATATCCAGCGCACGCAGCGGCTGAAATCGCTCAAAAAGTACCAGTAGCATACCAAACAGGAAGAAAGTATAAATCACCAACGACAGGACGCCAATCCAGCTGCTTCTGCCGGTGTAGGCAGACATCGTCTTTGCCATGCTCATAATGTCATCAAAATCATTGGCAATAAAATCGGGACCAATACCGAGAATGCTGATCTTAAAATATGCCCAGCCACCCAGCAGCAGCGTGATGCCGGCAATTAACAATGCGGGCAGCAGCGCGGTTAAAAACAGCGGCATATATTGTTGTTGCGCAGGCGCCAGAAAATCAGGCAGAGCAACCTGTTCGCCGTTTTTTATCTTGTGCGCTACCAGAAATGCACCCGCGAATACCGGCGCCATCAGCGCCGAAGAAAATCCTTTCAGCAAAGGAATCATGCCGATGAAGATTTTTGCCACAAACATTAACAGGATAAAAGCGACAAACAATCCGGCTTCAAGTTTGAACAGGCGGAAGCCTTCCTGTATGTATTGGGAAGCGTTGGTTTCGTAGCCGGAAGAAAGGAGTGCACGCAGTGATTTAGCGGATGATGCAGGTTCAGAAGAATCTAATTCCATAGTCGATAGTTTTGCGTAAGATATAATAATCTGCGGAAAAGGTCAAGGACGGATGTCCGCATCAGCGCGGCTGGTTGATGTAATCCATCTTGTAGTGCATGATATCCGCGATGGAACGTGCGCGGAATTTGGCTTTCTCCGCGATTTCTCCTTCAAATAATTCGTTCACGGCCTGCTCCCAGCAGCCATACCACAAATCAAAATCTTCTTTGGTGAGCGGTGTCAGCCGGTTCACATCAAAATGTTTTTCCGTCACATTGCCCCTGTATTTGGTGCCGTCTAGCAGCACACCTTCCCAGAAGTCTGCTACCACAGGAATATGCGATTCCAAATGCAGCGGACTGATTTCCTTAAAAATTTTTCCCAGCCGTTCGTCCTGAAATGATATTTCATAAAAACGGGTAATCAGCCGGATGATATCTTCGTAGGTCTGTATGTCTTTTTTCATGTCTTTCTGTTGTGTGGTGTTTCTGCTGTAAAGATAGTCGGTATTGCTTTACGAAATTGCCGGATTATCCATTTCATGCCTCTGGAAAAGCGGCCTTCGGTCGGATATTTTCTTTTGGACGTCATGTTGTTAAAAATCAATGCGGTGAGCAGCAGCACCAGGGTGCCGCATAATACCGGTGTGATGACAAAAGCATAGCCCAGGTTTTTTACTTTCTCCGAACCGATGATGGCAACCATCGCGGTGGCGCCGCCCGGCGGATGCAGGGTCCGGGTGGCCTGCATCCCGATAATGGATAAGCCGACCGCCAACGGTACTTTCAGCCACAGGATATCCGGCATTATTTTCTGTATGCTGACGCCGATGAGGGCAGAGATGACGTGCCCGCCGATGAGGTGGCGCGGCTGTGCCAGCGGACTCTGAATGGCGCCGAATAGCAACACGGAGGAAGCACCGAAGGAACCGATGAGAAAGAGCTTGTCCGATTCCGGATAGGCCGATTGCAGAAAGGCGATGATGCCGATGCCGAAGAAGGCCCCGATAAACGACCAGAAATGTTCGGTGCGGTCAATGAGCGTTTCGCGGTATATCACGTACCGCGCGTATTTGTAGCCTTTTTGGATGTTTTTCTTTACCATGTCAAGGCCGGCAAAATAGCTAAAAATGACAATGACCGGAGTGCTGTGGTGTTATCTTAGCATGAAAACGCGATAAAGTATATGTTCGGTCATAATTTCGATATAGGGGTGTGGCATTATGGAAATATGCATGTGCCAACGCCGTCTTACTGACTGCTACTTACTACTATTTATAAATAAATACTATCTTTGAATAAAATGAACCAAAGGTTCGCATATAAACAAGTTGGCAGAAAGCATTTTTAAGCCGACAGCTAAACAGCAAGTAGAGATAACCACAAGATAAATAATCTACGATAAAGCCGTATGGCTATACTTCGCACGGTTAAAAGAGAAGCACCTCAACCCACAAATCCACACTAAAAATG
>JADLAH010000050.1 GCA_020848315.1 Chitinophagales bacterium
ATGAACAGCAATACCAGGTAGGAGATGCCTTCAATAATGGCTATCAGTCGGAAACGACCTAAGGTAGTGGAGAGTAAACTTTCAGACATATTGCAGATTTTGCGCAAAGATAGATTTAATCCTGCATAATCCGGAGTTACAGATGGGCTTTAAGGGTTTTTAACGATTGATGTACTTATGTATAAACGCAATCCTGTTGCTGTTAGATTGCACCACAACTTTTCATTGCACTTCTCCTTTATATCCTGTAATTTTGCTGTCTAAATAACTGAAATATGACAGCAGCGAAAGGATATGCGGTACATCACGCAAAAGATACTTTGAAGCCATGGGACTTTGAACGCAGGGAAGTAGGACCTAATGATGTGCAGATAGAGATTGCCTACTGTGGTGTTTGCCATTCAGACATCCATCAGGTGCGCAGCGAATGGGGGCCGTCTATTTATCCGATGGTGCCCGGCCATGAAATTGTCGGACGCATCACAAAAGTAGGCAGTGCTGTTACGCGTTTTAAAGAAGGTCAGTTGGCAGGTGTCGGCTGTATGGTGGATTCCTGTCAGGAATGCGGCAATTGCAAAGGCGGACACGAACAGTTTTGTGAAACAGGCAAACTCGTATGGACTTATAATGCCATCGGCAGAGATGGTTTGCCTACTTATGGCGGCTATTCCAACCGCATTGTCGTAGATCAGCATTTTGTATTGTCCGTATCCGATAAGTTGCCGCTCAGTGGTGTAGCGCCATTGCTTTGCGCAGGTATTACTACTTATTCTCCGCTGCGAAAATGGAAAATCAGCAAAGGACACCGCGTAGGTGTGCTGGGACTCGGTGGACTGGGACACATGGCCGTGAAATTTGCAGTGGCATTCGGTGCGGAAGTGACGGTGCTGAGTACCTCTCCGAATAAAGAACAGGATGCCCTTAAATTAGGCGCGCATAAATTCTGTGTCACCAAAGATGCGGAACAGGTAAAACAACTGACGAATTATTTTGATTTTATCATCGATACGGTATCAGCTCCGCACAATTATGATATGTACCTCAAAATGCTGCGCATGAATGGTGTGCATATTTGTGTCGGTATTCCGCCGGAGCCTATTCAGATTACAGGATTCATGCTGCTGACCAACGGACGTTCCATCACCGGATCTTCGATTGGAGGCATTCCGGAAACCCAGGAAATGCTGGATTTCTGCGCGCAACACAACATTACCTCCGATGTTGAAGTGATTGATATCAGCTATATCAACGATGCGTATGAGCGCATGATAAAAAATGATGTGAAATACCGTTTTGTAATTGATATGAAAACCCTGTAGCATGACGGAACAAGCTAATAATCCGCTACATGGGAAAACACTGGAGATGATATTGAATGAACTGGTGGAATATTATGGATGGGAAGAGTTGGGATTTCGTATCAATATCCGTTGTTTTAATGAAAATCCAAGTATAAAATCCAGTCTGGTGTTTCTGCGTCGCACGCCGTGGGCAAGAGAGAAAGTGGAGCGTCTGTACCTGAAGATGCTGAAAAGAAGATAGTTACATTACTATCTCCTTTGCTTTTTCATTTAAATCTACATAAGGCATATTGGCCTGTTCCAGCAGTCGTTTGTAGATGCGCAGATGCTTGCTGTCATTGTCAGTGGAAATAACGAGTTGTCGGTAATGGAAATTCCGTCTCACATACGCAGTGTCCAGATAGCAATTGTCACTGAGCAGTAAATAGTCGATATCTAGCGGGCCGGAGAATTGCTTTCTGGTATTGGTTTTTGTCAGCCGATAAAAACTGGTATTGGCTACCATCATAAAATTGCTGTCTGCCACACCGATGGCGGTAGTTGTATCCTGTTGTAAATATTGTGTATGCGTTTCCCGTATGCGAAAGACTCTTTCAGCCGGTTGCAGGTGAAAACTGTATTCCTTTTCCCGGATCGTATCGGAACAATAGAGCCACTGCTGTCCGCGTTGACTGTATCCGATCACCAGTTTTTTAGGTACGCTGTACAGTACCAGTCGTTCTTTCCGGTGTTGCGCTATGGTATACTGAATGGATACGCCAACCACCAGCAGGCAAATCAACAGACTGACAGGCAACAGGATTTTCTTTTGTTGTGTAACATAAAATGTGAATAACAGTACGGCAGCCAGCAGCAATACCAGTTGTAATTCGGTCAGGTATAAGCCGTAGATTTTGCCCAGCGGTAAGTCGGCCATAAAATAGGTCATGGCAATAAACAACGTGATAATTTTAGCGTTCAGCCACCCGATAAGTGTTGCAGCCGGTGGAATAAAGCTGAATGGTATCAGCGCAATTCCCAGCCACAAGATCAGCGTAGACAGCGGAATAGCAAAGATATTGGCCAGTAAAAAATACGTTGGGAAATTGCCGAAATAGTAAATGCTGAGCGGCACCGTAAAGCATTGCGCGGCAATGGATGCCGACCACAGCTGCCAGGTCCAGTCAATCGCTTTATTCGGGTAGTAATACAGCGCGTAGATGGGCTTTGTGAAAATAAATAAGCCCAGCATCGCGAGATAGGAGAGTTGAAATCCGATATCAAAAAGCTGATTGACATCGAGCAGCAACTGAAGTAATGCGGCACCGGCGAGAATATTGAGTTGGTTCACATATTCTTTGTTCAGCCGCCCATAGTTGAGTAAACTGAATAAAATAGCGGCTCGCACACAGGCGGCGGAGAGTCCGGTGATAAACGCGAACATCCATATGAACAGGGTGATGAACAGAAATTTACCGATTTCAATTCTTCTGTTTTTATTCGGAATGAAACGCAGCAGGAACAGCAACATGGCGTATATGATACCTACATGCAGACCGGATACGGACAGGATATGCAGGATGCCCGTGTAGGCAAAAGCATTGTACAATTCCATGTCGATATCCGCACGATGTCCCAATAATATGCCATCAGCGAGCGCGAACTGGTCATCGCCGGGAATATATTTTTTCAGGATAGCCTGTACCCATAATCCAGCTTCATGGCTGATTCTGCGCAGGTGCATGGCGGTATGCTTGCGCACTGGCTCGAAATAGTCGGAAGCCAGGTATTGCTGATGGAAAATTCCTTTATGCTCCAGGTATTTCCGGTAGTTGAACTGTCCCGGATTTTTGGGCGGTTCTACCTGCTGATAGCGGAGCGAAAATAAAATCTCGTCACCTAATTCCAGCTGTTTGGATAGGCTGTCTTTTTCCAGATACACGAGCAATAACCCCGTGGCTTTCTGTGCTTTGAAAGTACTGTCTGCATATATTTCACGGATAGACAGTATTGATTTATAACTTTTTTCTTTCTCTTCTAGTGGGCGGATAATAGTGCCTTTTGCATAAACAGCACTGTAATGGCTGAAATGTTGCGGTTGTTCCTCCAAGCGCTGCTGAGACATCAGCAGTCCGCCGGCGCTGGTTAATACGCCATACATCAGCCAGGTATTTGCCTTTCTGCTGATTGGATGCGTGTTGCGAAAATGGGTGATTAGAAAAGTAACGAAGAGCAACAGGCAGGCAATCAGCCATTGAATGGTGCTGAGTGGCGAGAAATAACCCAATAGTAATCCGCCCAGGAATGGCAGTAAAATTCTTACTAAAGGAAGATGTATGCTTTTATACTTCACGAGTTAAATATACATACATCTATTTAAAATAAAAACACCGCCATATGCGGGCGGTGTTTTATTCGTTTTCACTGATTATGGTTTATTTTCCCTTTTTCAGTTCCTGTTGCTGTTTCATCATTTCCTGCATTTTCTGCTGGAAGGCGCTTTGTTTAACAGGCTTTTTCTTGTTTTCCTGAATTTGCAGATGTATCTGTGCTTCATCCACAAAGAACTTCTGGATAATCCAGTTTTGTCCGATAGTCAGGATGTTGAACAGGAAGTAATAATAACTCAATGCGGCCGGCTGTTTGTTGAAGATAAACAACAACATGAACGGCATCACATACATCATGATTTTCATCTGCTGTGCCATGAAGTCGTTGTCGCCGGAAGTAGGCTGCGACTGACTGGATATTTTTGTCACTACTACAGAGGATACAGCCATCAGAATGGTGAATAAGCTGATATGATTACCAAGGTAGGTGCTGACAAGTGGGATATGTGTGCTCCACGAGAAAATGGAATCAAAGCTGGATAAGTCTTTCGCCCAAAGGAAAGGCTGTTGTCTCAGTTCAATAGTTGCCGGGAAGAAACGATACATCGCAATCAGAATAGGCATCTGCAAGAGCATCGGCAGACAGCCACCAAATGGACTCACGCCGGTCTGACTGTACAATTCCATTTGTTTTTGTCCATATTCGGCCTGATTCGGGTATTTCTTTTTCAGTTCATCCAGCTCCGGTTTCAGCACTTTCATTTTAATCATGGAAAGCGTGGATTTGTAGGTGAACGGGAAAGTCACCAGTTTGATGGATAATGCCAGTAACAGGATAATAATACCGTAGTTGGTGATAAACTTACTCAGTACATGGAAAATAGGAATGATAAAATATTTATTGATCAGTCCGAGGATGCTTCCGCCCAACGGAATAATCTTGTCGAGGCCAACATTGAATGATTTTAGATCGTTAAACTTGTTCGGACCTGTATATAATTGCATCGGAAAACTGAACGCATTGCTGCCGTTGAATGGAATCTGCAATGTCGCCATCACTTCCTTGTTTACCTGTGTATTTTCTTTGGGAACGATGGTTTTCAAAGTAGCATTGGTAGCAAAAGCTTCTTTATCCGCAATCAGAGACGTGTTGAAGAATTTCTGTTTGAAGGCCACCCATTTCAGCTGTTTCTCCATCTTTTCTTCATCATCACCGCCCATGGATAAATAATCTTCTTCCTTATCCGTATTCATATAGTGTACGGTAGAGTTGGCGCGCTGATCTTCAATGCCGCCTTCCTGAGATGGCATGGTTTGTCCCCAGTGTAAAGTCAGGTAAGACGCATTTCTCGGGATAATATCGCCGAAGTTCATCGCGTTGATGGTGAAATTGGCCGCATAACCTTTGCCATTCAATACATAGTGATGTTCGTAGGTTTTGCCATTGCCGAGGTCAATTTTAAAGATAACATCCAGTTTTTCCGCGCCGCTGATTTTCTGAGATGAGCTGGCGGTGGCGAAATATAACTGTTGTGTTTCAATCGTTTTCTTGCTGTCATTGGATACGAAGCTGAGGTTGAAGTTATTACCCTTATCTTCAAACAAAACCAATGGTTTACCTTCAAAAGTTTCGTAGCCTTTCAGTACCACTTTTTTCAGTACGCCGCCTTTATTGGAAAAAGTGTAAATGCAGTTTTCATTTTCAATGGTAATGAGCTGTTCGCTTCCGTTGGCAAATGCCGCGAAGGTACCCAGTTGAGCGGTCTGCACAGAGTCAGTTGCCGCAGCCGGAGCAGCAGGCGTGTTGGTGCCGGTAGTAGATTTGCTGCTGTCACCGGCCGGATATTGGGCGGTAGTCTTCGCTGTTTCAGGATGCGCTTTTTTGAATTGCGCTTCCTGA
>JADLAH010000051.1 GCA_020848315.1 Chitinophagales bacterium
AAAGAAATACGGCAGCAAGTATTCCGTCAAACAATTCAATGAACAGTTGCTGCAATACGGAAGCGCTCCGGTGAAACATATCAGGGAACTTTTATTATCCGGAAAATAATGTGTTAAATAAATTGCGGCTTTGCAGAATTTAAGCCAACTTCATTTCAAGATTGCAATCTTACCATAGTAGACTAAAATAGTTCTAAAGCGCCTTACGGGCGCTTTTTTTATGTTGTCGTGCAACTTTCTCAGATAGAATTCCTATCTTAATATTCACAACCCGCACGCAATGAATTCAAAAACCATGCTTATTTTATTGGCTATCTTTGTGATATCCTGTAAAAAAGAAGAATCCACCAACAGCCGACTTCGTCCGATTCCGGATCAGACAGCGCTGAACACACTCCAGTTAAATCAGATACAGGTCTTAGGCAGCCACAACAGCTACCACAAAAGAATGCCTGCCAAATTATTTGACTTCCTGAAAACCATCAATTTTATCTTACCCGCTGAATACAAAGTGGAATCGCTGGATTACGACCACGAACCACTCTATACACAACTCGACACTTATGGCATGCGCAGTTTTGAGATAGATATCTATGCGGATCCGAATGGCGGCCGATTCAAGAACAGAAAAGGCAACGCTTTTGCGGGACTTCCGGAAGCATCGGGCATTGCGGAGTTGGCGCAGCCCGGCTATAAGGTGATGCATATTCCGGATATTGATTATGATACTCATCACTACACATTCAAGAGCATGTTGACCGACTTAAAAAAATGGTCGGATGCCCACCCGAACCACCTGCCTATTTTCCTACTGATAGAAGGAAAAGAAACTACAGTAGGCGATTTCCTCGGTTTCATCGGATTTGCAACTGCTGTGAGATTTACACCTGCGCTGACAGATGCCATCGATGAAGAAATCAAAAGTGTCTTTGGAAATTCACTAGACAAAGTGATCACACCGGATAAGGTAAGAGGCGACTATACAACATTGGAGGAAGCCGTACTCAACAACAACTGGCCTACTATCGGCGAGAGCAGAGGTAAATTTATTTTCGTTATGCAGGGGGCTTCTGTGGATGACTATCTGGTCGGACATCCATCCCTGAAAGGACGTGCGATGTTCACCAATTCCACCCCCGGAAAACCGGAAGCCGCATTCGTGCAATACAACAGTCCGGTGAGAGAAGAAAACAGCATTATTGATGCCGTACAAAAAGGATATATCGTCAGAACCCGTTCAGACGGTCCGAACGAAGAAAACCGAACCGGCAGCTATGCCAATCAGGAAGCGGCCTTCCGCAGCGGCGGACAGATTATCTCTACAGATTATTACCGTCCGGATCCACGCTATCTGACGAAGCCTGCTGAATTCACCAACTACAGCTGCAGATTCCCGAACGGAGAACTGGCTCGTATCAATCCTATCAATGCCGCTGACAAACAAACGTATGGCAAATTTGCAGAATAAAAAGATTGGCAGCCTGTGCTGTTTACTGCGCCATCTGGTGAGCCTCTGCATCGCTATCGGCATCAGCACTGCTGTCGTGGCAGGAGACAATCTGCCGGAACCTGCTGATTTTGATCCGGAACAACTTCGTCTGCATCAACTGCAATTTCTGGGTAGTCACAACAGCTACCACCTGCGGGCAAATGAACCCGTTCTGAACTTTCTGAAAGGACTCAGTTTTATTTTTCCCAAAGAATACAATCCTAAAGACCTGGATTATGAACACGAACCGCTGCGTGTGCAACTGGACAGCTTTCACCTCCGTAGTTTCGAGATAGACATCTATGCAGATCCGGAGGGCGGACACTATTACAAACGAAAAAAGAACAACCTGCTCGGAAAGCCCAAAGCATCCGGGAATCCGCTACTGCTGGAGCCGGGCTTCAAGGTATTCCATATTCCCGATATTGATTACAATTCAAGGTATACGACCTTCAAGGAAATGCTGTCAGATTTTAAATCATGGAGCGATGAGCATCCTTCGCATTTCCCGATTTTTATTCTGGTAGAAAGCAAAACGCAAACAATTGCTGAGAAAATAAAAAAATTAAAATTCACCCACAGTATTCCCTACTGCGATAAAATGTGTGATGCGCTGGATGAAGAAGTAAAAGCCGTATTCGGCGACAGCCTCCACCAAGTAATTACACCGGATAAAGTACGTGGAAACTTTGCTACGCTGAATGAAGCTGTGCTGGCCAAGCAATGGCCGACACTGGCTGAATCCAGAGGGAAATTTATTTTCATCCTGATGAGTTCCGCCGTTGACGCCTATACGGCCAACCATCCTTCCCTGGCGGGCAGAGTGATGTTTACCTTCTCCGAGCCCGGAAAGCCGGAAAGCGCGTTCCTGAAATTTGACGATGCGCATATCGACGAGCAGACGATACGAAAAGCGGTGGAACAAGGCTATCTGGTACGCACCAGAGCGGACGGACCGAACATTCAGAACCGAAGTGGAGACTATACACAACAGCAAAGTGCTTTCAGAAGCGGCGCACAGATCATCTCCACCGACTATTACCGACCGGATCCGCGGCACGAATATCAGCCGAAGAAATTCACCAGATATCACTGCACATTTGGCAAAGGGAAAATTATCCGTGTCAATCCGGTGCAAGTCTCGCCACTTCCGGATTTGATGATAAAAGAATAACTTCACGGAATAAATCAACCGATTATGGCAGCACTCCGACATGCAAAAACCCTGAATATTCTAGCCATCGTATGCGGCATTTGGTTCCTGCTCAGCAGCTGGATGTGGTTCTACCTGGCCAATGTATTTTTCTCATTTCCGGCAGGCATACTGGGACTCATTTGCTGGTATTTCGGAAGGAATGATGAATCGAGCAAAGCACTTAACCGACTGGCACTGCGGATTATCATCGCAGGTATCATAGTCGCGATATTATCGTTTACTTATTTCTATTTTCAGGGATAATTTAATTATAGAAAATCCGCATCGAAGTGAAGTGGCAGTAAATCTTTGATGGATTTAAATACATACACTTCGCCGGTTTCACCCATCAGGATGACTTCGATATCCTGTTTATGCTTACATTCCGCTTCAAAGATGGTCTGACGACAGATACCACACGGTGCTGCCGGTGTGTTAACCGGATTCTTTTCGCTGCTACACGTGATGGCTATAGACTGTATCTTTTCATGGGACGCCAGAGAGGCCGCGGCACTCAGGGCGGTGCGCTCGGCGCAGAATCCAATAGGATATGCTGCATTCTCCTGATTACTACCATGAATCACTTTGCCGTTATTCAACAACAATGCTGCACCAACATTAAATCCGGAATATGGCGCGTAGCTACCTTCCTTGGCCTTTCTCGCCTCTGTGATTAACGCCCTGTAGTGCTCCGGCGTTTCTTCCCAGTTTTCATAGCACACATAAGCAGTCTGATGTATTTTATTTTTCATATCCGGCAAATTTTACCTTGTTCCAGCAATACCTTTACTTTCAGCAATCCGATTATGGAAATTGCATCCTGTATCTCTCCATTCATCGCCATCGCTATTGCTTCAGATAAAGGTAATTTTTTTATCTGTAATTGTTCCGTTTCATCGGGCGCATTTTCCGTTTCAGACAACCCCTGCGCAACGAATATAATGGCTTTTTCATCACACACTGCATTCGATGTATAACAAACAGCAATTTCTGTCCATTGTTCAGCCAGCAGCCCAACTTCTTCCTGTAATTCGCGTTTTGCGGCATCCAGAATAGAAGCACCGAGCTTGCCGCCACCTTCCGGAATCTCCCAACTGTATTTTTTAAGCGGGTAGCGATATTGCCCGACCAGCCAGGTGTTGCCGGCTTCATCCAGCGGCACTATACCGATGGCATAATGTTTAAAATGCACTGAACCGTAAATGCCTGCAGTGCCTGCCGGCGTTATGACATCTTCATGTACAACGGTAATCCAGTTGTTATCATACACCTCCTGCCGCTGCACGGACTCCCAGGGATTTTCTGTTTCTGAATATTCAGTAATCATGTTATTTCAGGCTTCCTCCAATAATTCTTTAACGAGTCGGGAAATACCGGTCGTTGCTTTTTCTTCTATGTAAGTAACATTCTGCACAGCAGCCATGGACGGACGTCCGGGATCTACCACATATTTTGGAACGGCAAAATCGGTATAATGTACTAGTCCTGCCGCGGGATAGACCACCAATGAGGTGCCCACCACAATTAAGATATCCGCTTTGGCAACAATTTCCGCGGCACGTTCCAACATAGGCACCTGTTCGCCAAACCACACAATATGTGGTCTCAGCTGGCTTCCCAGCGCGCACACATCACCTTCATTCAGATCCGACTTCCAGTCGTAGACTATTGTTTCATCTTTTGTGCTTCTAACTTTCAGTAGCTCGCCATGTAAATGCAGCACATTGGCGGAACCTGCGCGTTCGTGCAAATCATCGACATTCTGCGTAACAATATGTACATCATATTTTTCTTCCAACCGCACTAGCTGAAAGTGTGCCTCATTCGGTACACACGCAAGCAATTGTCTTCTTCGTTGATTATAAAAATCCAGCACCAATGTACGATTGCGCAACCAGGCATCATAGGTGGCCACGTCTTCGATCCGGTAATTCTCCCACAGGCCATCGCTGTCTCTGAATGTTTTTATGCCACTCTCCGCACTGATACCTGCACCACTTAATACTACAATTCTTTTTTTCATATTTCTATTCAGATTTTAGTAGCTCACATGTCGAAATGCCGCACCAAGCGCGTCAATAATATCCGATGCAATCATGCTTTCCATACTCTGATTTTGCAAGGCCATATCGCCCGCCAGTCCGTGGAGATATACGCCCAGGATGGCACTCTGTTCCGGTGTGTATCGTTGCGCCAGCAATCCTGCAATTATTCCTGTCAGCACATCGCCGCTGCCGGCGGTGGCCATTCCTGCATTGCCGGTCGCATTAAAATATACTTTCCCATCAGGCGTCGCAACGGCAGTATGCGCACCTTTCAACACAACTGTGACGCCATATTTCCGGGCAAACTGCTGCAACAAGGAAAGTCTCTCAAAATCATTTTCCCAACTACCTGCAAGACGCTGAAATTCCCGTGGATGTGGTGTAAGTATGCTACCGGATGGCAACAAGGACAGCCATTCCGGATGCTGCGATAAAATATTCAACGCATCGGCATCCAGCACCATCGGGTTCTTTTGTTTTGCAATACATTCCTGTAAAGCCTGTGCTGTAGCGGCCGCAGTACCAATACCGGGACCAACCGCTAAGGCATCATATACTACAGGCAACGTCATATCTGCTAATATATTTTCAGACACATCCGGCAGGCACATTACTTCCGGAACTGCTGTCTGCATGATTTCATATCCGCAAGCCGGAATGCGGGCCGTAACCAGTCCTGCGCCACTGCGCAGGCATGCTTTTGCCGACAATACCGCTGCACCCATTTTTCCGTAGCTGCCCGCCATAATACAGGCATGTCCGAAGGTTCCTTTGTGACTGTATTTACTTCTGTCATGCAGCATTTCATTTGCATCGTGCTGTTCCAGATAGTAAAAATCAGTAATCGCATTATCGAGATAATCTTCATGCAGTCCGATGTCCAGCACCTTGAAATCCTGCACATACACACCATTTTCCGGCAGCAGCATCGCCAATTTAGGAGATTGAAACGTATAAGCAATATGAGCTTTTACCGCTATACCGGGAGTTGTCTGATCGGCAAACAAACCACTCGGAATATCAACAGACACGACGTATTCAAAGTTGCATTCATTGATTTGCTGTATAAAAGGAAAATAGCGGGAACCACTTTGTACCGGTTCATTTAATCCCGTTCCCAATATGGCATCTATTACGATAGCATGAGAAGGAATCCGGGAAATTTCATCGGAAGAACTTATTTGCCGAATGCGGGTGGAATAATTACTTTCCAGCCTTTTATAGTTAGCGGAGAAATCGGCGGAATGCTTTTCTGCGGGCAATATCCACACCCATACCTCATACGATTTATGTAGCAGCATACGCGCGACCGCAAGGCCGTCTCCGCCGTTATTACCGGGACCGCAGAGGATGTATACCGGATGTTTCAACGCAACAAAATCTTTCCCGAACTGCGCCACAAAGGCTGCCGCTGCACGCTCCATCAACTGTAACGAGGATACCGGCTCATAGGCAATCGTATACTGATCTGCTTCGCGCATCTGTTTCCCTGACAATATCTTCAGCATATCATATTCTTTGTAGGTGATGTAACTGATGGGAATAAGATGCTGTATCCTCATTGTAAATCCCCTCTTTATCCAACCTGTCTATGCGCACCTTTCCGCTGGCATGGATGATACGTGTTTCACCATCTTCGACCATCAGGATACCTACGTGAATCATGCGACCGGATGAATTTGCAAAAAATGCAAGATCGCCATTCGCGGCATCTCCAAGTTCCACCCGTTCTCCCTGTTCCGCCTGCTGATAGGCATCCCGCAGGATGTATTTACCACGCGCCCGAAAGACGACCTGCGTAAATCCGGAACAATCTATCCCCATGAAATTGCGGCCGCCCCACAGATAGGGTGTATCCAAAAACAGTCGTGCGGTATCTACCAGAGAATGTAAAGGATCGGTTTCTGCAGGAAAATATTCCGACGACAATGCACCCATCGGCAGTATTCTGTCGCGGCCGTTTTCCGGGATCACCTCAAACAAGGCCGTATTGCAATTTCTCACATCGGCAATTCCGCTTGCATAATCCCATTGTTTACGGTCAATCCAGCCCTGATACGAATCGTGATGCAATTGCACCAATGTCCATTTTTCCTGTTCTTCCAGCACATCAAATGTTTCTCCGAACAGAATCTGATTCACCATTTCAGCACGGTCAGAAGGCTCTTTCCTCATTGGAACAGCCGCCAGAGAAACAATACCAATATTCATACAAAATTTTCTGTTTATTAAAAAATCATCCGACTAATAAGGAATAAAGTTAATGAATATCGGGCAGCTTTGTATTATCGGTTTTGTGCGGCAAAAAAACGGTCATTTTTCAGCAGATATTCTTCCATAACATGATATGTCTGCTCTTTCAATACTGCAATATCCGCAGTGGTATACGCATCCACCGGGATTGGAGGTAGATGGGTAATTTCCAGTATTCCGGGCTGTACCAGCAAGGTATCCACTTCATTAATCTCGCGGATATTAGTCAGCACTACGGGCAATACCGGCACCTGCGCTTCAATTGCCAGTTCAAATGCGCCGTCATAAAACGGCAACAACGGATGCTGCCCTCTGTTGCGGGTTCCTTCCGGAAAAATCAGCATAGAAATCCCCTGTTTCAAATCCGACAACATCCTCTTTTTGCTGGCCTGTCTGGATTCCGTGCTGCTGCGATCGACGGGCAGACACATCAGCGAAAACAACTGTCCCAATCCGGGAATCAGCGTCAGTTCTCTCTTCACCAGCGGCTTTGCCGGCACCCTTTGTCCGTATGCTACAGCTATCATATCAGCCGCGTTCACATGATTGATAACGACGACGTACGTCTGACCATCCGCAATATGTTCCAGTCCCCGGATTTTATAACGGTATCCTGTTATCACCGACCAAAGGAAGAGAAAAGTCCGGTTGACCACATAAACCCCGTTTATCTGCTTTTTGTAGGGTACCATTTTCAGGCTCAGATAGCCCAGCAGCATGGGAATTGTCAGCAATAAAAAACTGACGGCGACCCATATACTGTATAAAAATTTCGCGATGCGCAACATTTAATTAATAATTAACGTGTTTCACTTTATTTTTGGTCTAAATCATTTTAAGTTTAGAGTTCGTTAAATTTGCCTTTTCGGGCATTTTTAAACCAGTAAATCACAACATACAACATGAAGGTACTAAAATTTGGAGGCTCTTCGGTAGGATCTATCGAAAATATTCACCGCATTATCAATATTGTTCGCGCAGAAAAAGCCCAAGACAAAGAAGTAGTGCTGGTTTGTTCCGCATTCAACAAGGTCACTGACCAGCTGATTAATGCCGGCAAGCTCGCAGAAAAAAAAGACAACAATACTTACCTTGAAATTTTTCAGAATTTCAAAGACAGACATCAGACGACGATAGAAAATATCATTGAAGATACAGCCATCAAAAAAGAGATGATGGATGAGTTCTTCGAAAGCATGGATCGCGTCGAAGATATCCTGAAAGGCGTTCATCTGCTGGGTGAATTATCCGACAAAACGCTGGCTCAGCTGGTATCCTATGGCGAACGTTTTTCCTGTTTCATCGTAGCAGGTGCATTGCGCAATGCCGGTCTGAACGGCATCTATGTGAATGCTACCCAACTGGTACGCACTGATTCCAATTATCTTTCCGCGAAAGTCAATTTTGAGAAAACCAATAAAAACATCGCCGACTTCTTTGAGGCCGTGCATGGTGTGGCGGTTGTAACCGGATTTATCGGTACGGACGAACATGGCAATGTAACTACTTTAGGCCGCGGCGGCTCTGACTATACAGCAGCTATCTTTGCCGCTGCACTCAAGGCTTCCGCCATCGAAATCTGGACGGATGTAGACGGTGTACTGACCGCAGACCCACGCAGAGTGGAACAGGCGTTCACTATTCCTACCTTATCCTACAAGGAAGCGATGGAATTATCCCATTTCGGAGCGAAAGTGATTTATCCGCCATCCATTCAACCGGCGTATATCAAAAACATTCCGCTCATCATCAAGAATACTTTTAATCCGGAACACCCGGGCACTTATATCTCCAAAGATTCCGGAAAATCAACCAATATCATCAAAGGAATTTCCTCTTTGTCCGACATCGCGCTGCTGCGTATGGAAGGCACCGGCATGGTAGGTGTGGTAGGCATTGCTTCGCGACTCTTCGCTACTTTGTCCAGAGCGGGCATTAATATCATTTTCCTCACACAAGGATCTTCAGAACATTCCATTTGTTTCGGTATTCTGCCGGGAGAAATCAAAAAAGCACAGAAAAGTGTGGAAGAAGAATTCCGCTACGAAATACAAAATCGCCAGATATTGCCATTGGTCATCGAAACCAATAATTCCATCATCGCGGTGATTGGCGAAAACATGACCAACTCTCCGGGCGTATCAGCGAAGATGTTCAAGGCACTCGGCAAAAACGGCATCAACGTGAAGGCGATTGCACAAGGCTCATCCGAGCTCAACATCACTGCCGTTATTGAACAGGTGAATGAGGCCAAAGCCCTGAATGCGCTGCACGAGATATTCTTTGAAAACGATGTCCACTCTGTGAACGTATTTCTGGTAGGACCAACCGGCTTAATCGGAAAAACATTACTGAAGCAAATCAAAAATCAATTCGATTTCCTGCAAAATGAGAAATCCATGCAGATTAACGTGACGGGCATTACCAATTCCAAGAAAATGCTGATTGACAGCAATGGCATTGATTTGTCCGATTGGGAAAATGAACTGAACGAAAACGGCACGGAAGCGAACCTCGAGGCCTTCACCAGAAAGATGGTGGAGATGAACTTCGCGAACACGGTTTTTGTTGACTGTTCCGCCAGCAAACATGTAGTGGAATTCTACGAAAAATTGCTCAAGAAAAGTATCTCGATCGTTACCCCTAACAAAATCGCGAACACGCTGAGCCAAGATAAATACAACCAGCTGCGCAAACTGGCCAAGCAATCCAATGCGCGATTCATGTATGAAACCAATGTAGGCGCAGGCCTTCCGGTCATCGGCGTACTGCAGTCACTATTGAATTCCGGCGATAAAATTCTGAAAATTGAAGCCGTTTTATCCGGCACTTTATCCTATATTTTCAACACTTACAAAGGCGATTTAAAATTCAGCGATGTCGTGTTAGATGCAAAAGAAAAAGGCTTTACGGAGCCGGATCCGCGCGACGACCTGAGTGGACTGGATGTCGCAAGAAAAGCGCTGATTTTATCCAGAGACAGTGGCGGTATCATGGAATTATCCGACATCGCGGTGGAGAATCTGGTACCGGCTTCCATGCGCGATATTGACGGAAAAACATTCCTGCAAAAATTACCGGAACTGGATGCTATGTATGAATCCGTGAAGCAAGAGGCGGAAAGCAAAGGCAATGTATTGCGCTATATGGCGGTAATAGAAAATGGTCAGGTGCAAATCGCCCTGAAACAGGTGGATGCGCAACATCCGTTCTATAATCTGAGCGGCAGCGACAACATGATTGTATTCACGACAGAGCGATATAAAAACAATCCACTGGTGATAAAAGGGCCTGGCGCCGGCGCGGAAGTTACTGCCGCAGGTGTATTTGCCGAAATTATCAGCATCGGCAATTACATGGCCAACTAAGCCCATTTATCAGCAATAAAGAAAAAGATATGTCCAGCCATTCAATATACACTTCCGCAGAGCATCCGGGCACGCCTAAGCGCATCCGTGTGTTTGCACCGGCAACGGTGGCCAATGTGGCCTGCGGATTTGACGTACTGGGTTTTGCTATCGACAA
>JADLAH010000052.1 GCA_020848315.1 Chitinophagales bacterium
AAGCCGGTATCACATTGGAAGGCCCGATGACCAAAAAGAAAAAAACCACTTTCCTGCTCAATGGTCGCTATTCCTACTTGCAGGGTTTGTTTAAAGTGCTGAAGCTACCATTCCTGCCTTCTTACTCCGACGCGCAGTTTAAGGTGATACACAAATTCAATAATAAACACGATCTTACCTTCCTCGGCGTGGGAGCATTTGATAAGGTCAGACTGAATTTGTCGCTAGATGAAACAGACGAACAGCGTGTGTTGCTGCGCGTGTTGCCTGTTATCAATCAGTGGAATTATACACTCGGCGCGCGCTACCGCTATTTCATGGAGAACAGTTATCTGATTGTCGTGGCGAGCAGAAGTATGTTGGGAAATACGTTCTATAAATATTACAACAACGATGCCGGTCAGCCTAAAATTTACGATTTGTATTCCACCGAAGCAGAAAATAAATTGCGGGTGGAACATCTGATACGCAAGAAAAATTTCAAAATTACTTACGGTGCCAACTACGAATTTGCCCGCTACACAACGGAAACAGCACTGACGCGTACCATCGATACCAATCTGATTTCCGTCAATTACAATTCAGGATTGAATATCCATAAATATGGTCTCTTTGCGCAGGTAAGCAGATCTTTTTTTCAGGAAAAACTGAGTCTCTCCGTCGGCTTGCGTTTGGATGGTAATTCCTACAATAAGGAAATGGCGAATCTGTTCCGTCAGGCTTCGCCGAGCTTTTCCGCATCGTATGCCATCAATAAGATGTTCTCGCTTAACTTCAACACCGGGATGTATCATCAGCTGCCGTCCTATACCACGCTGGGCTTCCGCAACAATGCCGGAGAACTGGTGAACAAAGACAGACTTTCTTATATCCGCAATGTGCAGGTGGTGGGCGGTGTCGCTATGACGACAACGACCAATACACGGGTTTCCGTGGAAGGATTTATGAAATGGTATTATAATTACCCATTGCTGTTGGATAAAGGCATTTCACTCGCCAATTTGGGCGGCGACTTCGGTTGGGTGGGAGATGAGCCGGCGGCTTCAGTCAGCAAGGGTAAAACCTACGGTGTGGAAGTAGCGGTGCAGCAAAAACTCTGGAAAGGATTGTTTGGTATTGCCTCTTACACATGGTACAGAAGCTTGTTTACAGATGCGAGCGGAACACTGCGTTCCAGCAGTTGGGACAGCCGTCATATCTTCAACCTGACTGCCGGTTACAAATTCAAACGCAATTGGGAGATCGGGGTGAAGTGGTCTATTCAGGGCGGATTGCCTTTCACACCATATGATACAGCGACGATGGCCTATGTGCAGGTGTGGAATGCCAGTGAAGGAAATCCTATCAGCGATTATGAACGCCTGAATACAGAGCGTACCAAGGCATTCCATTCCATGAATCTGCGTGTAGACAAGAAGTGGTTTCTGAAAAGGCTGAACATCAATTTATACCTCGATTTCCAGAACCTGTATGCCGCCAAACAGCCAAGCCAGGATCTGATTGACCTGACCCGCGATGCGGATGGAAATCCTTTGTATCAGGATGAGGCGAAAACAAAATATCAGATAAGACAGCTGAGAAATGAAACGGGAAATATTATTCCGTCCATAGGATTAGTACTGGAATGGTAATCAGTTGCGCACCGATTTCTGTTTGAAGGTAAACACGAAAATAATCATACACAAAAACAGAACGACCACATTCAGCGCGAAAATTTCATTCAGGATACCGTGTTGCAATAATGCCGCGATGGATAAACCGAAGCAGGACAGACACAGCAGTCCGATGATTTTGTGAAATGGTTTTCCCGATAAAAAGAAGGGGGTGAACAAGAGGAAAGTGGCCGCTATTGCGCCCCATTTCAGCCAGGTGAATACATTCAGCCAATGCAGTTCATCCGCCATCGAAACCTGTTCAAACGGATATAATCGGATGATGCGATAAATCTGGTAATTTTCCACGGCATCGCCCGCTAGCATAGTCAGACAAAACAGCAAAGCGAGATACATGGTTTTGGTGCCGTTGATACGCAGAATGATGACCGCAATACAAGCCAGCAAACCGCTGTATAATGTCATAAAGCCATAGTCAATCCAATTGCCCAACAGCATTCCCTGTATATAATTTTCCGGATGACTGACCTGAAAAAACTGCACGACTTCCGAAGGGGTTTGTATAAATTCAAATGCAATGATGGGTGTAAAGAAACCCTCCGGTAGATTGTTTTCCGGCTGCGGATTGATGAGCATCAGCACAATGGCGCATATCGCCAGGCATACTCCGATGCTGCGTGCGATGAGAATGGGAACCTTTGTCATAAGTACCGTTTTAAGTGAATATGCTGACCGAAAGATACAGTTTTTTTAAAACAATCGATTTTATTGATGTATGTCAATTTGAAATTAAAATACAATTCCATAACTTTGATTTAACAAAGAAACAGAAACCCTACACAAAAATGGCTGCTTGATTAAGCAGCCATTTTTTATTCTTCCTGTTTTTTCTTGATTTCATCGCGGATAGTCGCCGCTTTCTCATAATCTTCATTGGCGAGGGCATCATTCAGCATCTCTTCCAGTTCTGCTAAAGTCATATTGCCATAGTCGCCGCCACTCACCGGAAATACAAAAGGATTTTCGGTTGGTTCATTGAATTCATCCTGTTCCTCCAGTTCTTCTTCTACGAGCAAAATGCCGGCATTTTCCAGAATCGAACTATAGATATATATCGGACAACCGAAGCGCACCGCCATAGCGATAGCATCGGATGTACGGGAATCAATTTCATGTTCTTCCCCGTTGAAAATACAAATCAGTTTGGAGTAAAAGACGCCTTCCATCAGGTTGTAAATCACGATTTCGCTCAGAAATACATGAAAGGTATCCATCACATTTTTCATGAGGTCGTGCGTGAGCGGGCGTGCCGGCGTCATATTTTCTATAGCGGACGCGATAGATTGCGCTTCGGCTGTGCCAATCACGATGGGCAAGCGGCGTTTTCCTTTCACTTCACCCAGTACTACCGCGTAGGAATGGTGCTGAGTAAAACCCTGCGTAATATTGATGATTTCTAATTCAACTTTTTTCACGATGTAAAGATACATAAAACCCAATAAAATGGAATACATGAATCAAAACAGGGGTACTAAATATATATTAAGGACAAAAAAAGGATAGGCGCCAACGAAGTTGGCGCCTATCCTGTAAATCTGAAATCTAAAATCCCAAATATATTTAGTGTTGGCTCGCTTTGAATGCTTTGATAGCTTCCGTCAGTTTCGGAACAACTTCAAATGCATCACCCACGATACCATAGTCAGCAGCCTTGAAGAAAGGTGCTTCCGGATCTTTGTTGATGACCACAATACATTTACTTTGGTTCACACCTGCCAAGTGCTGGATAGCACCGGAGATACCCACTGCAATGTAGAGGTTAGGACGGATAGCCACACCGGTTTGTCCCACGTGTTCGTGGTGAGGTCTCCAGTGAACATCCGCTACCGGACGGGAACATGCTGTGGTTGCGCCGAGTACATTTGCCAGGTCTTCAATGATGCCCCAGTTTTCAGGACCTTTCATACCACGACCGGCAGATACTACCAATTCCGCTTCCGGAAGTGGAGCTACATCGCCTGTCTGACGAACTACTTCTTTCACCGTGATGCGGGATGCTGCCGGTGCAATTGCAGAAGCTTCTACAGCAGCAGTACCGTCACCTTTGCTAGCACCGAAAGAGTTAGGAACCAATGCTACTACTTTTACCGGTGTTTCTACTTTCACATAGGCGAATGCTTTACCGGAGAATGCCGCTTTTTTTACTACGAAGTTAGCATCCGGCAAACCTACTGCTCCGGATACGATACCTGCTTTCAGACGGGCAGAAACTACCGGTGCTACCGCTTTACCTGTCAGTGTCTGAGAGATAACGATGGTGTCGGCGTTTACCTGACCTGCCACTTCAGCGATTGCTTTTGCATACGCGCTGGCATCGAAACTATCGAAACCTGCGTTGTTGGCGTGGATGATTTTTTTTGCACCATAGATACCTAATTGTGCCAGATCAGCCTCGCTGGCGGAGCCGATAGCCAAACCTACTGCTTCTTTACCTACGGATGCACCGTATTGAGCAGCGTAAGAAGCTACTTCAAAGCTGGCTTTTTTTACTTTGCCGCCTGCTATTTCTACTAAGAATAATATTGCCATGATTAGATCATTTTTGCTTCGTTATGTAATAATTGTACCAACTCTTCCACGTTGTCCGGAGAAATCATTTTGCATGCGGATTTTGCCGGTGGAAGTTCATATTTCACTACGGAAGTCAGACTAGCTACGCCTTGCGGAGCTACTACCTGCAGTGGTTTTGTTTTTGCAGCCATGATACCTTTCATGTTTGGGATTCTGGCTTCTGCCATACCTTTTGCCGCAGAGATAACAAACGGAGTGTCTACCGTCAGTACTTCTTTACCTCCTTCGATTTCGCGCTCGATGGTAGCGGTGTTGCCTGCCATATCCAGTTTGGATGCATAGGAAACATAAGGTAAGTCGGTCAACTCAGCCACCATACCACCGATGTTGGAGCCATTGTAGCTGATGGTTTCCTTACCGAGTAAAATCATGTCGTAGCCACCGGATTTAGCCACTGCTGCAATCTCAGCCGCAATAGCATAAGAGTCCAGTTCGCCGGCTGCATCGATGCGGATAGCATCGTCAGCGCCAATCGCCAGTGCCTTACGGATCACCTGGTCGTTTTCAGCACCGCCCACGTTTACTACCGTAACCGTGCCACCGTTGGCTTCTTTCAATTCTAAAGCACGCACCAAGGCATACCACTCATCATAAGGGTTCAGAATCCACTGTACTTTATCGTTGTTGAACTTAGTGTCGTTGTCAACAAACGAAATTTTAGTAGTAGTATCCGGAACTAAGCTTATACATACTAAGAATTTCATAACTTTGTTTTTTTAGTTGAAAATTTGTCGGATAAAAATAATCCTTTTTAACGAATACAATGCATGCATACGATTAGAATAGAACGTCTGAAACAGATAATTGTTGATAACCCGAATGATACGTTCGCTTTATTCGCACTGGCAAAAGAATATGAAAAACTCGGAGATTGGGGAGATGCTGCGCAATTACTTGAAAAACTGTTAGTTATAGATAGTGGATACCTGGGTGCTTACTATCATCTTGGAAAAATTTATGAACAATTGGCTGAGGTTAAAAAAGCATTAAATATTTATGAAGCCGGCATCCGGCAGGCACAGGCGCAGCAGGACCTGCATACCGTTGGTGAATTGAGGAATGCCAGAATGAATCTGGAACTGGAATTGTAAGTGATCCCTAAGAAAAAGACATTGTTTTGTTTGTTAATGCTGAACGTGTTGTTGGCTTATATTTTCTATCTGCAAACTACATTTAATATCTTAAATTAGCGCCGTGGAAGCGCACTTGCAATCTTATATTCAATCGCATCGGCTGTGTAATAGTGGCACGCCCGTTTTACTGGCTTGCAGTGGCGGCGTTGATTCTATGGTGCTGGCTAC
>JADLAH010000053.1 GCA_020848315.1 Chitinophagales bacterium
CCATTATCGTTGCAGTTGCCTTATCAGAAGCACTCCACTGTGTCAGCAACACTTCGCGGGCACCTGCATAGCGGAATGCCCAGGCAAAGTTCAGCAGGCCTTCTCCCGACTGCCACTGGCCGAAGTTGCCTTTGCAGGCAGCCAGCGACACCAGCTGCGCCGACGTTTGAAGATGTTTGATATCGCCGATATCCAACGGGGCAGTTCCGGGCTGCATCAATAGTCTGGAATGCATCGGCGAAATACTGTCTATCTCGATATGTGTGGCAATATGCAGCCATTTGGCACTTTTTGCGGCCAGTACCAGCTGCTGCGCGGTGGCATCATTTCCTGCATAGCGTGTATATCCGGTAAATTGGCCCAATGCTTTGTTCTCTTTCTCCGCAGATAATGGCGGATAGTCGGAACGGGAAAAATCCGGGAAAAATCCCGCTATCTTTTCCGTAACAGGAGGCGGTGCCGCATGAAAATAGGTAGCGGCTGAAAGTGCAGAAGAAACCGAATGTTCATATATCAGGTATCGGCCTTTTACAGGCAGCGCGTCAAATGCCAATTGATGCAACATTCCGTCGGGTGAGATAATCAGTTTTTGCGGCAACGATTCCGGCAGCAGCAGCGCAGCAAGCTGACTGCCATATTGTTTTTCCGGTGTTTTGTTTTCTATCGCTTCCCGCCATTGCCGCACCAGACTGTCTGTATGTTTTTTCTTTCCGGTTGGAGAGAATTTATATGACTTGGGAGTGATAACAATCCTGTAATAACTGTCTCCATCCGTAAAATAACTGATATATACGGATGCTTTTGTCAGGCCTTGCTGCACTTGTTTCAACGACAACGGTTCTACCTGATAAATTCTTCCGTAAACTTCAGGATATGTGGAATAAATATCCTTTGTCAGGGTCTCATATTTCGACTGATACCAGACGAGCGAATCCCGGATGTATGGTTCGGCCTCTTCCTCATTTTCATTGCGCATCATAAAGTAATTCCAGCGGCTGACAAGCTGTTCCATTTGTTGCCGGACTTTTTCAGGCAGCAACTGATAGGCCTGTCTGGTATCCATCCTGTAACGCAACAGATTCGCCTTATTATTTTCAGAAAACAACCATACATGTTCCATGAAATACTGATCTCTCTGTGAATAATATTTCGACAGCAGCCGGATGCCCATTTCATTCAGCGCGGTCATTTTTTCAGCATAATACAGGCGACTGCCGGATGAAAAATAAGTCTGCCGGATTTGCGCTGCTTCCTGCAGTGTTTCTTTTATCAGAGCAACGTCCTGCTGCAGAAATTTTATCGGCCGCACACCATCAGCATATTGCTGCTCATAGCATCTCAGCAACTGCCACTGACATTCCCAATGATCATATGCATACACAATTTGCTCCGACCTTATGGTGCGCTGCAATGCCTGTTCCGCAAAGCGAATGGCCTCGGCAACATGTCCGTTTTTCAGATGCACTTCGGAAATCCGCAACAATGCATCTATCGAATACACATTGCGTTGTCCGTAAAATGCTTCGTATAAATTATTTGCCTGGCGGAAATATGCTGCCGCATCCGCACCTGTAGCCATTGCGATATCTCCGAGTTGCATGTATACATCTGCCAGATAATCATCCGGATCTTCCCGGTGAATCTGCACCAACTCCTCTAACAATACGCGTGCCTTCCCATATCGTTGCTGTTCCACCTGCACACGTGCCCATTCTACTATAGATTGCAGATACAACTGATGACTTTTGCCAAAAAAACGCAAGGCCATATCCACTGAATTTTGCAAAGCCTGTTCCGCTTTCGCCCATTCTTTCTGATAATAATATACTTTCCCGGTATTGAGGTAGCTGTAAATCAAATCGGGCGTTTCTTCACCCAACAACAGCAGTATGTCCCTTTCTTTCAACAGATATAACAACGCTTTTTCCAGATCATCTTTCAGCAAACAGACACTTCCGAGTGCACCATATACTTCAGCTGTTTTCGCATGATGCGGTCCAAGTTTTTGCAAATAAATACGCAATGCTTCCAGAAAACGTTGTTCTGCAGCATAATAATCTCCTTCGCGATTGGCCAGCAATCCAAGATTATAATTGACCTGTGCCACACGGGTATGCGACTTTCCAAGTGAAGGAAGCCCTATCTGCAGTGCAGCTTTGTAGTAATATTGTGCGGAATCAAACTGAGTACCGGACAGATAGCAGCTGCCGATTCCATTGAAGGCTCTCATCTGCAGCAAAGTATCCGGCGCTGTCGCGGCGACCTGACGGTACAATGCAATACTCGCCGGCCAGTGCTCTTTTCTGCGGAGTATATCGCCGAGCGCCAGTTGTGCTTCGGCCTTCAGCCACGCATCTTTCGTTTCTTCCGCGATGTCATCCAGTATTTCCATGCTCCTGCCGTAAACTCCTTTTTCAATCAGATACTTCGCTTCCACGAGCTGCAGTCTCGGAGATATTTTGTTTTGTATGGCTGCAAAGCGGCGCCCCTGATTCAATACAATATTCAACTGCGGATAAGCTTTCAGCCGGAACAGACACTCCGCGGTGTAATACAGATTTTCTTCTAGCATTCCTGCATCCGGCTGAATAGCATCGTTAGTCAATCGCTGGATAAAAAAACGAAGAATTGACAACGTATTTTCCTCCCGCTCCAGGGTGGTTTTCACCTCATTTGGATGTATAACTGAAACATCAGCCTTTGCGTACCATACACCCAAGACACCATACACGAATATGAAAGCCAGTTTTTTCAATGATTTTTGTTCTATCAGTATAAATTTAATAACACGCGAGACATAAAATATAGTCGCAGGTTGATTATTTTTGAAAAATGAAGAAGAAAATTGCCGTTTTGCCGGGCGATGGAATCGGTCCGGAAATTGTAGAGCAGGCTGTGAAAGCCCTGAAATCGATTGAAAAAAAATTCCAGCATGAATTTGAATTGGAATACGGACTGATTGGCGCCGCCGCCATCGACGCTACCGGAAATCCGTATCCGGAGGAAACCCATGCTTTGTGTACCGGCAGCGATGCCATTTTATTCGGCGCTATCGGCGACCCTAAATACGACAATGATCCATCCGCAAAAATCCGTCCGGAACAAGGCCTCCTCAAGATGAGAAGTGCACTCGGCCTGTATGCCAATATCCGTCCGGTGAAAAGCTACGATGCTTTGCTCGATGCATCTCCGCTGAAAACGGAACGTGTGCAGGGCGTAGATTTTGTGGTAGTGCGCGAGTTGATTTCCGGGATTTATTTCGGGAAACCACGTGGCCGCAGCGAAGATCAGTCCATCGCCTACGACACCTGCGTATATACACGGGAAGAAATCCTTCGCATTACGGAAAAAGCTTTTCAGTTCGCGAAAAACAGAAAGAAAAAAGTGACGCTGTTAGATAAAGCAAATGTATTGGCGACCTCCCGTTTGTGGAGAGAAGTGGTGACAGAATATGCCAAAAACCATCCCGACATTGAACTGGAGTGCAACTACATCGACAGCGCGGCGATGGAAGTCATTACCAAACCCAAAAAATTCGATGTTATCCTGACGGAAAACCTGTTCGGCGATATTATCTCTGACGAAGCATCCGTAATTGCAGGCAGCCTCGGCATTCTGCCTTCCGCATCTATCGGCAGCACCATCGGATTATACGAACCTATTCACGGTTCCTACCCGCAGGCAGCCGGCAAAAACATTGCCAATCCGATGGCCACGATCCTGTCGGCCGCGATGTTGCTGGAGTACAGCTTCGGTATGCTGGAAGAAAGCAATGCCATCGTGCAGGCGGTGGACAGAGCCATGCAGGAAGGGTTTGTAACAGAGGACATCAACAACGGTCAGTATTCCACTTCCGCTGTAGGCGACAAAATTGCCGAGTTCATTCTCGCATAAAACATACGATATGAAAATCACGATTCTCGGTTCGGCGCATCCGCTACGCGGAGGTCTGGCAGCCTACAATGAGCGCCTCGCCAGAGAATTCATGTACGAGAAAGATGAGGTGACGATTGAAACGTTTTCATTGCAATATCCCGAGTTTTTATTTCCAGGCACCACACAGTATTCCTCACTGCCAAAGCCTGCAGACCTGACCATTCATGTAACGGTCAATTCCATCAATCCGTTTAACTGGATTAAAACAGGACTGAAAATAAAACGTCAGCGACCGGATATACTGGTGGTGAAATTCTGGCTGCCTTTCATGGCGCCTTGTCTCGGCACAATTTGCAGAATTGTCAGACGCAACCAACACACCCGTATCATTTCTATCCTGGACAATATCATTCCACACGAAAGACGCATCGGCGATACATTTTTTACAAAATATTTCGTGAATAGTGTGGATGCCTTCATCGCGATGAGCGACAGCGTGTATAACGACCTGAGTGTATTCGACCAGACAAAGCCGCGACTGTTGAATCCGCACCCTTTGTTTGATAATTACGGCGAAGCCGTCGATAAAATTTCAGCTATCCAAAAATTAAATTTAGATACTTCTAAAAAATACCTGCTTTTTTTCGGATTAATCCGCGATTACAAAGGATTGGATATTGTACTGAAGGCGATGGCCACCGAACTGCTGCGCAACTCCGATATTCAACTGATTGTCGCAGGGGAATATTATTCCAACCGGGAAGAATACGAACAGCTTATCCGAGAATTAGCAATAAAAGACAAGGTAGAACTACACACGCGATTTATTCCGGATGATGAGGTCTATCTGTATTTCTGCGCCGCGGATATGGTGGTGCAACCATACAAACATGCCACCCAAAGCGGCGTCACCCAAATCTGCTATCATTTCAACAAACCCATGCTGGTGACCAATGTGGGCGGACTGCCGGAGATTGTGCCGGATAACAAAGTCGGTTTTGTGGTAGCGCCAGATGAGCAATCCGTAGCCAGTGCAATTCTTCGCTTTTATAACGAGGAAAAAGAGCAGGAATTTGTGCAAAATATTCAGGAAGAAAAGAAGAAATATTCCTGGAAAGTGATGGCGGAGAAAGTGAAACAGCTGGCGGCCAACGCGCTGTAAGTGCACTGGCGGTTATTTTTAATCTGTCAA
>JADLAH010000054.1 GCA_020848315.1 Chitinophagales bacterium
ACGCATGGTGTAAGTGACTCATTCAGCGATGTAAGACTAGTTGGGGGAATTGTCTTTACGTTCGCTACAGATCAGCAATACATACGTATCACAGATTTTGATAACATGTGGGTTTTGAAAGTTTCAGGTACTTTCGGATAGGGTAAATAAGTTCCGCTTTAGGCAGCACCTAATAAAATGGAGTAATAAATAGTGTAGTAGTAGTAGTAGTTTCTGTCCCGTTGGTTGCATCAGAGAAATTATTCCTTCAGCGCCGTCAAGACTAAATGCAATGCAATATTAGGTATAAAATTGCGATTTGTCAAGTCGAAGTGAAAAAAAATTTATAAATATCAAAAAAACTACATTCCGTTAATATTTTGATAAACATCAAGAAGACCGCATTTCCTGCAAACAATTGAAAACAAATCAGATAAATTTAATACAACGGAAATTGTTGCATAAATTTGTTAACCTCAGATTTTATTGACTTCTGCAACTGTTCTTCTGTTGGATGCTTGATCAACTGATCTATCCATTCCACCACCTGCAGACAATCCTGTTCTTTCAATCCTCGGGTGCTTATCGCCGCCGTTCCAATTCGGATACCGGAAGTAATAAAAGGTGATTTATCATCGTATGGTACCATGTTTTTATTGACCGTAATATCGGCTTTACCCAAAACCAGGTCGGCTTCCTTGCCGGTAATATTCTTATTGCGCAGGTCAATCAGCATCAGGTGATTGTCCGTGCCGCCGGATACCAGATTGTATCCTCTGCTGATGAATTCATTGGCCATCACTCTTGCATTCAGCATCACCTGATCGGCGTAAGTACCAAAAGCATCGGTGAGTGCCTCACCGAAAGCGACTGCTTTTGCGGCAATCACATGCTCCAGCGGTCCGCCCTGCATACCCGGAAATACGCCGGCATTCAGCACCTGACTCATCATCTTCAATTCTCCTTTAGGTGTTTTTTCTCCCATAGGATTCTCGAAGTCTTTGCCCATCATAATGATACCGCCACGTGGACCTCTCAGCGTTTTATGAGTAGTGGATGTCACAATATGGCAATGTGGCATCGGATCGTTCAGTCTTTTCTTGGCAATCAAGCCGGCAGGGTGCGCGATATCCGCCAGCAGCAATGCCCCCACTTTATCCGCAATCGCACGGAAGCGCGCGTAATCCCAGTCTCTGGCATATGCGGAAGCGCCGCAGATAATCAGTTTTGGTTTTTCCGCCAATGCAATCTGCTCCACTTTATCCATATCTATCGTGCCGGTTTCTTTTTCTACACCGTAGAATACCGGACGATACACCTTGCCGGAATAATTCACCGGAGAACCATGCGAAAGATGTCCGCCGTGCGATAAATTAAAGCCCAGCACCGTATCTCCCGGCTGCAATACCGATAAGAATACCGCCGCGTTGGCCTGTGCGCCGGAGTGCGGCTGCACGTTGGCATATTCCGCTCCAAACAATTCACATAATCTGTCGATCGCGATTTGTTCTACCTGATCCACCACTTCACATCCGCCATAGTAGCGTTTGCCCGGATAGCCTTCTGCATATTTGTTGGTCAGGCAACTGCCCATCGCTTCCATCACCTGTTTGCTGGTGAAATTTTCTGATGCAATCAGCTCAATACCAACGGTTTGACGGTGTAATTCATCATTAATCAGGGAGAATATTTTTTTGTCGCGTTCCATATGTAAACTTGTGTTGGGTAAAAATAAAAATTAGTCACGACTAGTTCACAGTACAGACAGAGTATTTTGTGTTATTATTTCATCAACAGCAGCCATTTATATAAAATTAAGACCTCCCGGTTTCCACTTTTTCTGCTATTCCGTTATCTTTAAACTATGATTGCCATAATTCCCGTAGCGGGCGCCGGCACCAAACTCCGGCCACATACCTACACGCAACCCAAAGCCCTTATTCCGGTGGCCGGAAAGCCTATTCTCGGCTTTATCATCGACCAGCTTCTCGAAAACGGCGTGCGCGAATTTGTGTTTATCATCGGCTATCTGGGCGAAAAAATAAAGGAATATGTCGAACGCGACTACCCCAATATCAGCAAAAAATATGTTTCGCAGGAACAGCGCGAAGGACTCGGTCACGCGATCTGGCTGGCAAGAGAAGTACTTCCGAAAAAGAGTGAGGTCATCATCGTACTCGGTGACACCATTATCGATGTCGACCTGAAAAAATTCCTCTCACTGGACGGCTCCGCACTGGCCGTGAAAAAAGTCATGGATCCCCGCAAATTCGGCGTGGCAGAATTTAACGACGAACAACAAATCGTCCGAGTCGTAGAAAAGCCAAGCATTCCGCGCTCCAATATGGCACTCGTCGGTCTCTATAAAATCAGGGAACTGCAAACGCTGATGCAGGCACTTGACTACAATATCAAAAATAATATCCGCAGCAAAAAGAATGAATTTACGCTCACGGACGGATTGCAGCGCATGATAGAAAGCGGAGTGGTTTTTCAGGGATTCAAGGTGGACAACTGGTACGACTGCGGCCAAAAAGAGATTCTGCTGCAGACCAATGCTCTTTTGCTGAAACGACGCAAAAAATCGCCTTCCTACAAAAAAAACTTGCACAATTGCATTATCGTGGAGCCGGTACACATCGGAAAAAACTCTACTATCAAAAACTGTATCATCGGGCCAAATGTCACCATCGGGGAAAATGCCGCCATCTGCGATTCCATTATCCGCGATTCCATTATCGGCAGCTATACCAAGCTGAACGATGTGGTGTTGTTTAATTCCATTATCGGCAGCGACTCCGAAATCTGGGGCAGCAGTCAGAGCCTGAATATCGGTGATAATACAGAGTTGGACTTGCGATAGCGCATTTTTTTACCGAATTTTACACTTTAATGATTCTTAGAACGTTATAAAACTGGAAAACAAGGGAACTATCCGCCCATTTTCTTCGTCTATAAAAGTATGTTTGCAGTAATTGATTTAGAAACCACCGGAGGCAATCCCAACTCAGAACGCATCATTGAGATTGGCATCGTATTGCACGACGGCAAACATAAAATCGGCGAATATACCACACTCATCAATCCGGAGAAGGAAATCAGCGCATTCATCTCCACCTTCACGGGCATCACTAACGCGATGGTAAAAAACGCGCCGAAATTCGCTGAAGTGGCCGACACCATCTACGAACTGCTGGAAGGCAAAATTGTGGTGGCTCACAATGCGCGGTTTGACTACAATTTCATCAAAAGCGAATTCCGGCGACTGAATATGCCTTTCACCAAAAAGCATATCTGCACCGTACAACTTAGTCGCAAGATATTTCCGGATCTCAAATCGCACAGCCTGGGCAACCTCTGCCGCGATCTGGACATCCGGATTGACAACCGCCACCGCGCCTTCGGCGACGCCGCCGCTACGGCTTTGTTACTGGAAAAACTGCTGGAAAATGACCACAAAAACTTCATCACCGAACATCTGAATGATGATATTTCCAAAATATTCCTTCCACAAAAACTACGCCCCAACCTGATTGATGTGCTGCCGGAAGAAGTGGGCGTTTTCTATTTTCACGATGCCAATGGCAATATC
The DNA here is from genome assembly GCA_020848315.1 of Chitinophagales bacterium. Taxonomy (GTDB): domain Bacteria; phylum Bacteroidota; class Bacteroidia; order Chitinophagales; family JADIYW01; genus JADJSS01. Next base: position 3,572 of record JADLAH010000054.1, read on the forward strand.
ATCTATCTGGATAAGACCAAAAATATCCGCGAACATATCATCTCTTTCTTTTCAAAAAAACCGGCGGAAAAATCCAAGCAGCAGCTGCATCAGGAAATACATGATATCTCTTACGAACTGACCGGCAATGAACTGATTGCTTCTCTGATAGAAACGGCACGCATCAAACACCACAGCCCGCGCTACAACAGGCCTGTTCCCAATAGTTTTTATAAATACGGACTTTTCTCGGAAATGGATCAGAATGGATTCCAGAAACTGATGGTGAAAATGCTGAATGAAGAGGAAAATCCGATTCTGAAATTTTCTTCTAAATTCAAAGCGGAAAGAATGATGCACACCATCTTGAGCAGCTTCCGGCTGGAACCCACCTTCAAGAAAATTGACAACGCGTGGCTGTACAACAAACGCATGCAGGAAGTGCTGGCGAAATTTGTGTATCCCTACGAGAATTTCTTTATCATAGATGCGGGTCGCGGTGGCTCAGAACGCTCCGCCATTCAGATAGAAAACGGGGAATACAAGGGCTTCGGCTTCTTCGAGCCATCTTATATCCAGCATCCGGAAGAACTGAAGAATACCATTCAGCACCATCTGATGGAAACCGAAAACAAGAAATTAATCCAGAATTACCTGCGCAAATACGCGAAACACATCGAGCTTATTGCTTACTAGCCTTTTTCTTTATCAACCTGTCCAGCTGGGATTGCAGGAATATCGTCTGCACAATGCGCATTTGCAGCAATATAATCATCACCATGGAGATGACACCCGCAAATACCGTCAGTTGCTTAATGTAGAGTAGTTCTTCCACTTCCGTTCCGGATAATATATGCTGATACACATCGGGCGGCAAGGTGTAGATATAATTATCAAATACCGCATTGAAGGTATAGTATTGGTCGAGTGCGTAGAAGAACAAAGGAATATTGCCTACAAACAATAAAATCTTTACCCAGATATTACTCATTACTACAGAACTGCTCATGAATACCGTGAACCGGAAATAAGTGACAATAAAAAAGATGGAGACAAACAGGTATCGGAAAAACAAGTCTGTGATATGACTGCGGATGGGCATAATCAGGACATAGGCAGCCACAAGTGCAAACACCAACCACAGCGCCTCGTATGCCAATTGTAACAAAGTCTTATTATTCACGGGTAAGCTATTTCCGCAAAAGTACGGAATCCCGCGAAGTAATGCTATTAGTTAAATGTTATCAGATGTTGCCGGCATGGCTTGCAAACAATGCTTTTATAAGAAAAAAACGAACACAACTTGCGACTATTCCCTATCTTTACGCTAATGAACTTATCTACTTCGCAGCGACAAATCGCCGTATTGATTGACCCGGACAAGACAGATGCGGCCAAAGTGCAGCAGACGGTTGCCACGGCCACCAAAGCCGGCGTTGACTTTTTTCTGGTGGGCGGCAGCCTGCTGCTGAAAAACAACCTGGATGAAGTAATTGCCGCGATTAAAAAAAGTACCCGCAAAAAAGTGTATCTCTTTCCCGGCAATCCGATGCAGATTAGTCCGAAGGCGGATGGCATTCTGCTGCTCAGCCTGATTTCCGGTCGCAATGCCGACCTGCTGATTGGGCACCACGTGCAGGCAGCACCTCTGCTGAAACAAGCCAAACTGCAGATTGTACCGACAGGCTATATCCTCGTGGACAGCGGCACACCGACGACGGTTTCCTATATTTCAAACACGACACCCGTACCATCAGGAAAACCGGAGATTGCGGCCTGTACCGCACTTGCGGGCGAACAGCTTGGACTGAAGTGCATCTACCTCGAAGCGGGCAGCGGCGCGCAGCAACCCGTTCCAAAAGAAATGATTAAAGCCGTCCGGAAGCAACTTTCCGTACCACTGATTGTTGGCGGCGGACTGCGCAGCAAAGAGCAGATAGAACAGGCATTTCAGGCAGGTGCCAACGTAGTGGTCATCGGTACCGCCATCGAAAAAAATCCGGCATTTCTGCAGGAAATCAAAGACATCCAACGCTAAACTATCCCAATCATTCAGCTAAAGTATGAGCGACACAAAAGGAAGAATTATACAGACTACCGGCTCCTGGTATCAGGTGCTGCTTGCCGGCAAGATGGTGATGGCGCGCCTGAAAGGCAAATTCAAACTGGATGAACTCGACACCACCAACCCTATCGCGGTGGGCGATTTTGTTACGCTCGAAAAAACCGTCAACAACGAATATATCATCAACGAAATCCATCCCCGGCACAATTACATCGTGCGACAGTCGCCGCGCAACAAGCACCAGCGCCATATCATCGCCTCCAATGTCGATCAGGCATTGCTGATTGTCACCATCGCGCAACCACGCACCTCGCTGGGATTCATCGACCGGTTTATTGCGGCCGCAGAATCGTTCCATATTCCCGTAAAAATTGTGCTGAATAAAACAGACCTTATCCGCGAAAAAGAACAGGAGCAGGCGGACTACCTGAAGGCGGTGTACAATCAACTGGGCTACACCGTCATAGAAGCATCTACGGTGACGGGACAGGGCATATCTATTATCCGCGAAACACTCCGCGATAAAACCACGCTGGTGGCGGGCCATTCGGGCGTCGGAAAGTCGACCATCGTCAATGCCATCAATGCGGAACTGAATCTGAAGACAGGCAAAATATCCGAAAAATGGGGCAAAGGAATGCACACCACCACATTTGCCACCATGTTTGAAATCATGCCGGACTCTTTTATTATCGACACACCGGGCATCAAGGAATTTATGCTGCTGCAGGTGGAACCTGAAGAAGTATCGGGCTATTTTACCGATATCAAACAATACGCCGAAGGCTGCCAGTTCAACAACTGCCTGCACCGCAACGAACCCAACTGTGCCGTGAAGGAAGCCGTGGAAAACGCTAAAATCGCGCCTACCCGCTACGAAAACTACCTCAATATCATCGATAATATCCGGGATATTAATTACTGGGAAAGGAAATAGCTGTAAATATTTATTTATTCAAAAAAACACTACGCCACAAAATGTCTTACTAACAGATTACTTTTGTGAGTAATAATAAATAATATGACTTTCACCGCCATCGATTTTGAAACCGCTACCTATCAAAGACACTCTGCCTGTGCGGTAGGCATTGTCACGGTAGAGAATGGCATTATCACCGATGAATTCAGTACGCTTATTCAGCCACCGGACAATATTTATTTCTGGCAAAATATCCGCGTACACGGTATTCAACCGGAACACACGGCATACATGCCCACGTTCGGAGATTTGTATCCGGAAATCTACCGTCGGTTACTGCACAGAACCGTGGTGGCACACAACGAAAGTTTTGACCGCCACGTACTGAAAGGATGTATCAGCCACTACGGCCTGTCTTCCAAAGGACTCATGCTGCACAAAGAATGGCAATGCACGGTAAAGCTTTCGCGCAGCCTGGGCTTTTACCCCAACAAACTCAGCGACTGCTGCGCCCGCCTGAATATTCCGTTGCAGCACCACGATGCACTGTCCGATGCCAAAGCCTGCGCAATGTTGTATATGAATTTATCCAGACAATAAACAGGCCATTAGAATCAAAAACAATCCTGTTACTATCGCGTTGTAACATGCTGCTCCCACAACTCCTCATTGAAAAACAGAAAATGGTCTATGCGATTCAACCGCGATGTGACCTTGTATAAATAGCGCTTCAGTTCCTTTTCACCAAACTGCATCAGTTGTCGCGGTATATGAAGATTGAAATTATTGGCCTCTTTTATCAATACAAAACAGGATTTTTCGGTATTATACCAGCAATGATACAGATATTCATCGCTCTTGATGGAAAACAGCAATCCTTCTGAGTTTTCAGGAATAATACAAGTAGAATACGGAGCACACATAACCTCATTTTTTTCAAAGTTATTGGTGTGCTATGCCAAAAATTGTCGTAGTGAATTTATTTATACCTTTTAAGCGCGTCTTTGAGCATCTGCTGATGTTCTTTAGCCAGCGATTTCGGCTGCAACACCTTTACCTCCGCTCCGAATGACAGAATCTTCTGCAAGAGTTCATAGTTGGGCTTCAGGAAATACTCAAATACCACACCCTTTTCCGAATTGGAAATTTTCTTTTGCGTCCAGTGGAGCGGCAGCGTTTCAATATATTTCGCCTGAAACGGTGTAAACAACAGTTGCACCACTTCCCGTTCGCCATCGCTATTGATGCCGACCATTTCCGCGAAATGACTTCTGACATCCGTTTTTTTATCCCGCTCAAATTTACGGGTCGTTACTGACAAGGAAGTAATACGATCCAGTCCGAATTTAGTGAGCGATGTGCGCTTGCCCACCATCCCGACGAGGTACCATCTTTGCTGATATTCCTTCAGCGCGTACGGCGACACCAGATGATGCTTTTCTTCCGAACTGTCAAACTTTCGGTAACTGATTTCCAATTCGCGCTGCTTGCTGATAGCTAACAGAATCGCGTCAATATGTTCCATACCCTTGCTGTCGGCATCGCTGCTCAGCAGCACAGCGTCCGACATTTTCGGATGATCTCTGAGAAAATCGAGCAGGTGGGCATTGAGCGACTGTGACTGCAGTAACTGGATGCGGCTCTGCGACAGGTGATTATCCGGAATATAATAACCATTCCGACCTCTATCATATTCAATGTAAACATTGCATTCATAGCGTATCTGTTCGATGTAACGCTGCACAGTTCTTTCACTCACCTCAATATCCATTTTCTGCAGAAAAGCAACCAGTTCCGATAAAGACGGGCATCCCGACTGTTGAATTTTCTCTATGATGAAAGCGTATGCTTTAACTTTAGTGGCAGCTGACATAATTTTCGTTTTATCAAATATACACAATTACTGCGACACATACTGACGTAGCGGAAGCTGATAGTGAATGTTATTTTGGACTTCAATCCGCAGACTTATTTCCTGAATGTATGTGTTTTTATCCGATACGCATGGCTACAACCTGCGATTATTTATCCTATTTTTGAAGCGTGAAAAAAACGGGCGGATTCCATTGGCAATTACTCCGGCAGGGCAGTCTGTGGCTGACCTTTGCGGTCTGCTGTGCTATACTGCCCTCGCGGGCGCAGGAAGCAGCTCCGGCACCATCGCAGGTGACCATCACCGAACCGAATCCTAAACTGATTTTTGATACCAAATACCTCACGCTGGACCAACCGGAATTGCGCGAACCGGATTCGCTGGTGGAGAATTTCCATCGCTACAACACCACGGAAAAACAATCGGTTCCTTATTACAATCTCGGAAATTTCGGCACGGCCTATTATCCGCTGATGTTTTACCGCGAACACGGCATCGGCTTCCGGCACGGTTTTGACGCATTCGATTTATTTTTCACCAAAGCGGAAAACGTCCGTTATTACCAAACGCTGACGCCCTATTCAAAACTCGATTTTGTATTTGGCGGCAAAGAGGAAATTGTAGGCGGTGCGGAATTTTACATCAACGCCAAACCCAACCTGAACCTCGGCTTCGATTTTCACCGGAATAATTTCAAAGGCCGCAATCAGCACCAGCAATCCATCCACAATAATTTCGCAGTAAACCAATGGTTTCGCAGTAAAAACAACCGGTACGACCTGAAGGCCGCCTTTCAGTATAACGGCATCAAAAACCAGGAAAATGGCGGCTGGGCGGACAGTGAAGCATTCACCAATGCACTTTACAAAAGAAACAAAAACTTTGTACCGGTATATCTCGATGATGCCCTGAACAAATGGAATGAGCGCGCCATCAATTTCCTGCAGGAAATACGCTTCGGCAGCAAGTCCACCCTGCAAATTGACGACAGCACTACGCGAACCGTCATCACGCCGAAGTTTGCTTTGCAACACGATTTCCACTGGCAGGACTGGCGTTTTATCTACAAAGACAGCGAAAAAGATTCCGCCTTTTATCCGCGACTGCTATACGACACTGACTCAACAGAAGACAATACCAAAGTATGGCGGGTGCGCAATGGTTTTTATTTCAAAAATATGCCGCAGGATTCCGGCAAAAACAACTTTCTGTTTTCAGCGGGACTGCAATACGATTTCATCCGTTACAAACAGCGGTTTACCAATCAGTTTATCCAGGATGTGCGCGTCATCGGCCGTATTTACAACCAGCCTGCGAAAGCTTTGTTCGGGTATGATGTTTACGGAGAAGCTGCCGTAACGCCCGACTATATCGGCGATTTTCTTGTTCGTTTCAATGGCTCTCTGCATTTCAAAAAAGGCATGCGCGTTTCGGTGAGTGCGGTTGTCTCACTGGCTTCTCCGACACAAAAGGAGCAGTTTTATTTCGGCAATCACTACACCTATCAGAATGATTTCAAAAAAACGTTCCACGCCACCACGGGCGCCGCGTTTCTGTGGGACAAACAACTGATGGAAGTGCAGGTGCAACATCATCTCCTGCAAAATTTCATCTATTACGATACGGCTTCCGTGCCGCAACAACTTAGTCGGCCTGTTCATGCTATCGTGGCTAAATTCCGCAAGGATTTCAATACCAAACATATCTATTCCGGCACCGAACTCTACGCGCAGTGGATTTCCGACCGCGATATTATCCGCCTGCCGGTATTCGCGATGAAACAGACGGTGTATTACAAAGGCGGATTCATCTCCGGCAAACTGAAAGCACAGCTGGGTTTTGATATTATCTACAACACAAATTTCAACGGCAACCGCTACAATCCGTCACTGGCGGAATTTTACCATCAGGACAAACAGCAACTGACGTTCTATCCGATTATGGATGTATTTTTCAGCCTCCACGTAAAATTCACCAATATATTCCTGCGCATGGAGCATGTCAACCAGGGGATGTTCAAGCAGAAAGGCATTTACACGGCACCTGATTACGGCTATCTCGACCGCACCTTCCGGGCAGGTTTAATCTGGCAGTTTTACGATTAATGCGGCAGTTTTATTATCTTGTCAGCGCATGAAGAAGATTTTATTTTTAACACCGACATTGCCCTATCCTCCCGTGAGTGGTGGTGTGATAAAATCTAACAAACTGGTCGAATTTCTGAGTACGCGCTACACGCTCAGTGTGGCCTGTTTTCTGAAAAATGAAGACCCGGACTTCCAGGATGAATTTCTGAAACAAATTACGCTGCATGCATTTCACGCGGAAACATTGAATGTGCCGAGAAATATCAAGAACCTGATTATCTCGAACCTACAGGGCATTCCGCTGAATTTATACCGAAACAAATCGGCTTCATTTGACAAGAAAATCCGGCAGATTATCCACGACTACGACATCGTTTTCTGCGATCACTATGTGATGTTCCAATATATTCCGAAAGATTTCAAAGGAAAAATTATTCTGCATCAGCACAACTGCGAATACCTGATCTGGCTGCGCTACGCAAACATCGAAAAGAGTATTTTTAAAAAGTTGGCGCTCTACAATCAGGCGATGCGCATCCGGCAATATGAAACTGCTATCTGCCGGGCTGCCGACCGCATACTCGCCGCGCCGAATGACACGGAAGAACTCGTGAAAATCGGAGCACAACGCAAAAAATTCCTGGAGACCTACCATCTCGGCGACGACCATCTGCTGCAATTGGATAGTATCCCGTTTGAGGAAACCCAACCTATTCTGCTCTATATCGGCACACTCAGCTGGGAAGCCAATATCGACGGGCTGTTGTGGTTCTATGAACAGATATGGCCGCTCGTGTGCCGACAACATCCGGAGATACAATGGCATATCGCCGGTAAGCATCCCGATCCGCGACTACAGGAAATGGCACAGCAGGATCCGCGTATTACGCTCGCCGGATTTGTGGAAGATCTGGAGCCGTACTTCCGGCAATCGCGTGTCTTCATCACCCCACTCCGCTTTGGCAGCGGCATCAAGGTGAAAGTGGTGAACGCACTGTACAGAGGCATTCCCTGCGTAACCACATCTATCGGCACGGAAGGGCTGAAAGTAAACGACGGGGAAGAAATCTTCTGCAAGGATGATCCGCAGGAATACGCCGATGCCATCCATGAGCTGCTGACGCAAAAAGAAAAATGGACCACCATGCAAGCAAAAGCCAGAGCGGTGGCACAGCAATATTATACGTGGGATTACGTACTGGAAAATGTGGTAAAAGCAATCGAAGAATAAACCTTACGGATTCAGTTTTATCATAAAACTACCCGACAACCGGTAGTATTTATCCGCATTCGGAACATACTTATTATTGACGTCCAGATTTCCTCTGACTACGCCGGAAACAGGATCT
>JADLAH010000055.1 GCA_020848315.1 Chitinophagales bacterium
ATAGCGGTAGGTGCGGTATAAAACTTGGTCACCTGCCATTTATCTATGGTCGCCCAGAAACGGCCCGCATCCGGATAGGTCGGAATACCTTCAAACATCAGGGTGGTCGCGCCATTCAGCAGTGGTCCGTACACGATATAGGAATGGCCGGTAATCCAGCCGATATCAGCCGTACACCAGAAAATATCATCTTCCTCGTATTGAAAAACATTGAGAAAAGTATAGTAAGTATACACCATATATCCGGCGCAGGAATGCACCACACCTTTAGGCTTTCCGGTACTTCCGGAAGTATAGAGAATAAACAGCGGATCTTCACTGTCCATTTCCACGGCTTCAAAATCCTTTGCCGCTTTCTGCATTTCGCTGTGCCACCACACATCTCGGCCGGGCTGCATATTTACGGCTTCCGCAGTGTGTTTATATACAATTACTTTCTGGATGGAAGGCGTGGTTTGCAATGCCTCATCACAGATATTTTTTAGCGACACGGTTTTGTTGCCGCGGTACAATCCATCCGCAGTGACCAGCACTTTGCAGGTAGCATCGTTGATTCTGTCAGAAATGGAATTGGCGGAAAATCCGGCAAACACAACGGAGTGTATGGCTCCCACGCGGGCACAAGCCAACACTGCAATGGCGAGTTCCGGTACCATCGGCAGATACAGACACACTCTGTCACCTTTCTGCACGCCGTTATTTTGCAACACATTGGAAAAGCGGCACACTTCCGCATGCAGTTCCTTGTATGTCAGGGTGCGACTTTGTCCATTTGTATCGTTGGGTTCCCAGATAATAGCCGGTTTGTCGCCATTTTTTTCAAGGTGTCTGTCTAGGCAATTCTCCGTAATATTCAGTTTTCCGTTCAGAAACCATTTCACATCCGGCTCCTTAAAATTCCATTCCAGCACCTTATCCCAGGTTTTTCTCCAAAGGAAAGAATCTGCTACGGATGCCCAGAATTGTTCGGGTTGCTCCACACTGTACTGATATACTTCGTGGTATTGTTCGAGAGAGGTTATTTTGTGTGTCATCTTACTATTTGTTGTAACCGTAAGTTAATATAAAATTTACAACCCACCAACCCGACATCGCCCACTGATAAGGTTTATTAACATACATCAATATATTTTAAAGTTTAAAAATGCGCTATAAAACGTGCTAAAACCGTACTTTTGCCACTGAAACAGCAACTTATGAAACACTATTTCTTATTGGGCATCCTGGCTTGCAGCCTGTTTTCCTATGCCAAAAAAGACAAAAAAACGAATGCCGTGATAAACTATCCGACAAGTACAAAAATCAACCATACCGATACCTATTTCGGCACTGTTGTAGATGATCCGTATCAGTGGCTGGAAGACGACACCTCCTCTGCTACAGGTGCCTGGGTGGACGCACAGAATAAAGTTACTTTCGACTATCTGTCGCAGATTCCCTATCGTCAGCAACTGAAAGACCGCTACAAAGAGTTGTATGACTACGCAAAAATCAGCGAGCCGGTGGTGGCCGGAGATTATATTTTTTATTCCAAAAAAGAAGGATTGCAGAACCAATTTGTAATTTATATACAGAAAGGCATCAAGGGCAATCCGGAAGTTTTTATTGACGCCAATATCATCGACCCGAAAGGATTGACCACCTTTGAAATCGCAGGTGTTTCCGGCGACAACAGGTATGTGGCCATTTCTATCAACAAAGCCGGCAGCGACTGGCAGTCGATGGAAGTATATGAAATTGCCACCAAAACCAAACTCAGCGACCGATTGGAATGGCTGAAGTTTACAAACGCCAGCTGGCACAACAACGGTTTCTTCTATTCGCGCTACGACCAGCCTGCTAAAGGAACAGAATTATCCGCGAAGAATGAATACCACTCTGTGTATTACCACCAGCTTGGTGATCCGCAGGAGAAAGATGTACTGGTGTACAGAGACGCGAAACAGCCGCTTTCCTACAACAGTGTGGGTGCATCTGAAGATGGAAAATATATTTTCCTGTACAGCTCGCTGGGCACTTATGGTAATGAAATCTACTGGAAGCCCACCGATGAAGCAGGCTGGAATTTCCGTCCATTATTTACGGGACACAAAAATGAATACGCTGTCATAGATGTCGTAAACGGACAATTCCTTGTGTACACGGATGAAGATGCTTCCAACAAACAACTGGTAGCCGTTAATCCCAACCAACCGGAAAAAAACCATTGGAAAAAAATTATTCCGGAAGAAAAAGACGCGTTGCTCGAAGGCGTCTATTCTTCGGGTGGCAAGTTATTTGCCAAATACCTGAAGAACGCCAATAACAAGCTGGTGGTGTTTTATCTCGATGGCTCCAACCGAAAAGAAATCGCGTTACCGGGCAACGGTGAGATAGAAATCAGCAGCGCCAAAGGCAGCAATCAACAACTGGCTTACACCTACACATCTTTCAACTATCCGCCATCCATTTTTGTCTACAACAATTTAACCGGATACACCGAATTATTTTTAAAGCCGGAATTAAAATTCAATCCGGAAGACTATACCTCTGAGCAGGTATGGTACAAAAGCAAAGACGGAACTAAAGTATCCATGTTCATTGTGTACAAAAAAGGTATGGTGCGCAACAAGAAAAACCCGGTGTATCTTTACGCTTACGGCGGCTTCAACGTCAACATGACACCTTCGTTCTCCGCTTCCAGAATATTGCTATTGGAGAACGGCGGTATTTTTGCGATGCCGAATCTGCGTGGTGGTGGCGAATATGGTGAAGAATGGCACAAAGCGGGTATGCTCTTAAAAAAACAAAATGTCTTTGACGACTTCATCGCGGCAGCGGAATATCTTGTCAAACAGAAATACACCTCCAAAGACAAAATTGCGATTGCAGGCGGCTCCAACGGCGGACTGCTGGTGGGTGCTACGATGACACAACGTCCGGATATCGCACGTGTCGCCTTCCCGGCAGTGGGCGTAATGGACATGTTGAAATTCCACAAATTTACCATCGGCTGGGGCTGGGTGCCTGAATATGGAAGTTCCGAGCAAAGCAAAGAGATGTTTGAATACCTGAAAGGATATTCTCCTTATCACACGCTGAAACCCAACACGACCTATCCGGCTACTATGGTGACTACCGCCGACCACGATGACCGTGTCGTACCGGCACACAGTTTCAAGTTTGCCGCGCGACTGCAGGAATACAATAACAAAACTTATCCGACACTAATACGCATCGAAAAGAATGCGGGACACGGCAAAGGAAAACCTACCTCAAAAATCATTGATG
>JADLAH010000056.1 GCA_020848315.1 Chitinophagales bacterium
CATGTGCGCTGGTTTATCCGAGTTGGTTCGAAGGATTCGGCATTCCGATACTGGAGGCTATGTCGCTGGGCGTGCCTGTGATTTGTTCCAACACTTCTTCCATGCCGGAAGTCGCAGGCGATGCGGCTTTGCTGGTCGCACCGGACGATCTGCAAGGCTGGTCGGATGCGATGCAAAGGCTGGCGACAGACAACGTATTGCGCGATACACTCACTGAAAAAGGGCGAAAACAGGCGTCTGCATTCAGTTGGGAGGAAAGTGCCAAAAAAATAACGGCCATCATCCGTCAGCAACTAGCGGACAATGACCGAAAATATTTCTCAACCACATAAGAAACATAAGCTATGGATGAATATCCTCCTCAGTGCTTATGTGGTTAAAACATTTAGATATTTTACCCAAAAGTGGTAAACTAAACTTTTTGTCCTTTCAGCAGCTTCTCAATATCTGCTTTCACATTCACATACTGTTCATTGGTGAGCGTGGATTTGAGTTGTGCATCGAGGTCCTGCAGCAATTTTCCCAGTTCCTGCGCTGCAGCCTGCGGGTTTGATTTTGCAAGCAGATTAATGGCATCGCCGCGCACTTTTCCCTGTACCATCACTAATACAACGGAGGACAACTGCGCATCATTCATATTGTATTTGGTACGCATTTTATCGATAAATGCTTTCTGATTGGCATCCAGATTTTTGCCGGACAAAATATTTTCCTGCATAGTAGCTGCCAGCACGAGTTTCCCCAACTGATTCGGATCGAGTATAGGCTTCAGCGACTCCACGGTTTTGCCATTCAGAGCAGCCAGTTCCGATTGTATTTTTCCGTTATTGCCCGCAAAATTTGTTTTGATGGCCACCACTTTTTGGTCATAGTCCTTGAGAATAGGTGTGACCTTCGCTGTCTGATCCGGAGTGGCATTCATATAGCCGGTCAACTGATGATACAACCCCAGCACATCCGATTTCAGGGGCATTGCCGCCGGCGTTGGTGCAGATGCTACCGGTGCCTGCACCGGTGCAACTTGCGGAGCAGGCGCTGTTGGTTGCGGGGCCGGAGTTGTTACTTTATTTGCAGCAGAGGTACCGTTCAGTTTTACTTTTGTCGGGTCGAGTTTGCCCGCCTGAATCATCTGATTCAGTTTGGAGAACTGTCCGTCGTTCATATAGCTTCTGAACTGCATACCTGCCTTGAAAACCAATGCTTGTGTATTGGCATTGGGTTTGGCATTCTCTTTCAGAAAATCGGTATAGTCTTTTGTAAATTTTGCCGTTTGCGTCGGATTCAGGTTGCATTCCGCCTGTACATTGGCGATAATGGACTGTACTTCCGGTGAAAGGTCAGCCGCCGCCGACTGTGTGGTGGTTCCTGTTTGTGCCCATACAGGCGTTGTAACGGAGGCAGACAAAGTGCCTATGAGTGCGAGATAGAGAATTGGTTTCATACGTTGAATCATATTTTAAAGATACAATATGCCTTCCAATAACTATACCAAACTATTCGCGATGCCTGAAAATTACTTGTTTCCGTGTATAAATTTCAGCACATCAGTGACCGATTGTGCCGGATTTTCCTCCTGCGGGCAGTGGCCGATTTTATCATATATCACCACTTCCGCGTCGGGCAAATTTTTGTAATGTTTGACTTGGGACACCGGAATGAGCAAATCTTCCTTTCCCCACATCACGAGTGTTTTCGCTTTTACCGCCGCGATGTCCGCATGCTTTTCATGGCCGATGAGTTGCACTCTGTCAGTAAATGCCTGTCTGTTGCCCGGGCCCATACTCATGTCGTAGTATAATTTTATTTTTTCAGGCGTAATCAGTGAATCATTGTAAAATACATCCTCGAGTGTTTTCTTGACAATCCAGCGGGTGTCGAGACGATTGATGATACGCGCGAGCCAGTTGACACGAGCAATTGTAAACACAGACAATCGCGGAACATCGTTTTTTTCAATAAATCCACCCGGATCCACGAGTAGCAGGTGGCTCACCTTGCCGGGATACAATGCGGCATAATTCCAGGCAATCTCTCCGCCCAGCGAATTGCCGCCCAGCGCGAATGTATCCACACCGAGCTGTGTGAGAAATTTATCCAGAAAACGGCAGTAGGTTTGCACAGAATAATCTCTGTCCGCCCGCGGTCCGGTGAGTCCGAATGCAGGCATATCCATACTGATAACGGTATGGTATTTTTTGAGGCTATCTGTCCAGGCCGCCCATGTATGCAGCGTCGCTCCGGTACCCGGAATCAAGACGACAGGGCTGCCGCTTCCTTCAACACTATAATGCACATTTAATCCGTCGACCTGCATGAAACGGGAATTTTCCCCGGCATATTCCGCCTTCAGTTTTTCGAGCGGAATATCTTCTTTTTTCAGGAAAGAGAAAGCTACAAAAAGCAGCAGTGCCAGCACGGCGATGGCGCGAATGAGTTTTTTCATACACTAAAGATAACTAAGCCACGGGAAATAAAAAACCCGATGCAGTGCATCAGGCAAAACTTAAGTCTGAATGAAAATCCGGTTACATTGCAAAGATATATGATGGCTCTTATGTGGCTGTTAAGGCCGTTTGTTTTAATCGTGTTATTGTGGTGACAGATGGTGTACTTTATGTGCTATAAACAATAAAAAAACCTCGATGAGAACATCGAGGTCACACACAGATGAATACTGCCGGCAATCACACACATTGCCGACAGTAAGCTTTCCAGATATTAGTATACTTTTACAGATGGATTCCATTCTGCCCAGCCGGATGTCCAGTCTGTTGCACCGAAAGCGCCTTTAAATGCCACGGATTCAAAGCCCGTCAGACCTGTGAAGCTGGCACCTGAGAGCAGGGAACTTCCGGCGTTTGGCAACAGTGATAATGCCGCGAAATCGAAAGAAGAAGCGCTTACGCCTGCATCCTGATATTTTGACACAAAGCTATTTCCGAAGCCTGCGGTATTGAACCATGTTTGTGTATCAAATCCGCTGGTTGGGAGGAATGCAGCACCTCTAGGGTTGGTAGCATGCTGTTTGCCGATCCAAGGAGACACGGAAGAGTCGATGCCTACTGTTGCATTTACAAACACTGTACCTGCAGAACCGAAGCCATTGCCGCCCCAGTTTTCTACACCTGCGAGTACGGTATTTTTGATCACCAGATCACCGGCAGTTGCATTTGCTTGTGTGGTAGAACCATCGATGAAGATGCCGTTTGGATAACCTGTAACGAATGCGTTATGGATTTTGATTTTGCTGTTTCTTCTCAGCTGCATCGCGTTCTGATATTGTAAGCTGATATTTACTTCTCTGTTTCCTTTAGGGCCAAACAAAGACACGTTGGAGAATGTTGGCGCTGTAACAGGTGTGTTGGAAGAACCTGTTCCGTCGTTGTCCACTTCAAATCCATTAGAACCTGACTGGTCAGCAATATTCGGGTCTTTGATAGACACTACGAACTGTACGTTTCCTCTGAATCCGTTGTCTACGTCGAGATCGTCATCCTGACATCTGTAAGCAATCAGATTTTTGCAGTTAACGGTTCCGCCAAACCATTCGAAAGCATCATCACCACCGAATGAGCACTGGATATTTTCCACTACAGTTCCGCGACCTACGCTACCCAATGTCAGAGAGTTTACTTCCTGATTTGGATTGATAGCGATACCAGCAAACTCGATGCGGATGAATTTCAGTACGCCTGATGTATCATCATCATTAGTACCGCCGTGGAATGCACCGTAACCACCTTCGAGCTCGCCTGTACCGCCCGGCAGGTTGTTGGTTGCTTTACCGCAGATAACCACACCGCCCCAGTCGCCCGGCGCTCTTAAGCCAACACCTCTTTCTGAAGTGAAAACGATAGGTTTAGCTGCTGTACCTTCCGCGTAAATTTTGCTGCCTCTCTGCACGATCAGTGTTCCTTTGGAAGCTCTGTCGCCGATGATAACAGTTCCCGGCTGAATAGTTAATGTTCCCGTTTTTGTTGGTGCTCCGCCCGCTGTCAGGTCTTCCCCTACGCGCACATAACCTTGTAATTTGTAGATAGTATCACTGCTCCATGTCACATTGCCGGTGAGTGTACCGGAAACAGTCACCACTGATTTGTCGGTGTCGACAGGTGTTTCTGTTTCTTCTTTTGAACAGCTGGATAATGTCATCGTGCCGGCCATTAATGCTGCAGACATCAGACTAAGAAATTTCATCTTTTTCATACAATTGAATTTGTTTAATGATTTATTTTTTGTTTAGTTAGAAAGTATATTTTACGCCAAAAGAGAATTGTCTGCCCAGTTTATATTCCTGCAAACGCTGGTCTTTCTTTCTTTCGAGTTTGCCATCCTGATTGCCATCCTGCGTCAGAATAAACGGCATATTGATTAAGTCAGATGCTGCGAAGCTCAGTTCCACGCCTTTCTTGAAAGTATAGCTGGCATTGAAATCCAGAATATGGCGTGGCAGTTCATACACATCAGGATACTCCTGCGATCCCACGAACACGATGCGTTTTCCGCTCACGTTATACATCAGGTTGAACTGGTATCTGTGATCTGTATCCGTATAGAAAACGCCTGTGTTTACGGTATAAGGCGATTGTCCCTGTAATGGTCGTTTATTGGATTGTCCGACTGCGATTTCTCCCAGACTCACCACACTCTTGATGTAGGCGGCATTGAATAATACGCTCCATCTGTTGAGGAATTTATTATCAACGGAAGTAAAGGATTTCTTGATTTCTACCTCTACGCCATACAAGTCTGCTTTCTCCGCATTGCTGTAGGTGAAGTTCTTAGCCCCGTTAGAACCAGCGCCCGGCAGGAAAACCACTTCTATCGGGTTGAGGAAACGTTTGTAGAAACCGGAGATGTTAATTACCTCGTTATTGCTCGGATAGTATTCTAATTTCACATCCGCATTGTGGATTTTGCAGTATTCCAGTTCCGGATTTCCCTTATTGGTGAAGTTGGTATTAAAATCATAGAAACTGAATGGTGCAATCTCCCTGAATTCCGGTTTGTTAATACTCATTCCGTAAGCCGTTCTCACGAGTAATTTCGGAGAAATGCTGTAGCTGATATTAGCAGATGGCAGCACCGCGTGAATCGGATTATTCACCACCACCGGATCGCCGGTCTGATTTTTAGAATCCAGTTTCTGCAGATTGTATTCATATCTCAAGCCCGCTACCACTCTCAGCTTCTTGAAGAAGGTAACATCCATATTTCCGAATACTGCCGACTGAAGACTTTGTGCTTTGTAGGAGTCGTTAGGATTGGATTGTTCGTCAATCATGATACCTGTCGACGTATTGATATTCTCCGGTTGAAATAATTCTGTAATGCTGCTATTCAACAGGTTGTTGTCAAAGTTGATGATATTCCCTTTCACATAGCCGATATTTCTCGCGGCGAAGTTTCTGAATTTATATTCTGCATACGCACCTGCCGATAATATTGGAATTATTTTTCTGTCTTTTTTGTAACCCACTTTATGTGAATAGGACACAGATCCTGTAGTTGAATGCTCTTTCAATTCTGAGAAAAACCTTCCCAAAAACTCCGGATTTGCTTGTGTAGAAATGTATAGCGTAGACTGACCGGTAGCAGTATCCAGATCAGAACGGTATCTTCTGTAGTCCGGTTGATTTCGGTAAGAATATCCGTAGCCGGCCACCCACTCAATCGTACCGATGTTTTTTACTACTTCGTGTTTACCCAGCAATTGCGTGGAATAGATGCCTCTGTAAGTCTGATCGAAAGAATGGTTGTTCGGGAAATAGTTAGACTCGATATGTCTTCCCATACGTTGTGTATACTGTGAGTTAGCGTTGAAATTGACGAGATTTTTAATTTCAAAACTATTGCTGTTGTTGAATTTAAACGCCCAGTTATGGAGCAAGCCAATCTTTACGCTTCTGTTGTTTTGTCGGTCGTCGAAGTTGTAAATCGGTGTGGATTTATCTTTGATAAAATCATAGAGGTTGTAGTCGGAACGTTTCACATTCAACTGCAGATTGGATACGGAATAGTTCAGCGCCGTTACATTTCCGATGAGTGCCTTGTCTGTTTTGATGCGTATGCCTTTCACGATACCGATGCGCTGATCCGGAAACGCAATGGTCTCTTTGGTGGTCCAGTTGTTCTTCAATGAATTCGCTGTTTTCACCAGTGTTTCCGCGTCATTTATTTTTCTGATATCCGTCGGGAAATTATTCGGCAGTGCATTTTTGTTATCAAAACCGAGATAGAACAATGCACCGTTATTCTGCAGTTCAAAATCCTGGAAGGTAGTACCTGTACGAATGGTGGTACCATAATTCACTGACCAGTAATTGCTGTCCGGGAATGATTTGGTTTGAATCTTCACCAAACCACCCGCAAAGTCGCTGATAGCATCCGCGGAAGGACTTTTCTGTATGATGATTCTTTCCAGCTGCGAGCTTGGAATGATATCAAATGCAAATGATTTGATGTCTGTTTCCACACTCGGCGCAATCACGTTGTGCAGCATCACGCTGTTGTAACGCTGATTGAGTCCGCGTATATTGATAAAGCTACCCTGAATCGTTACACCCGGAATTCGCTTCACCACTTGTGCCGCATCTCTGTCTGATGAGCGGTTGATTTGCTGAGAAGAAATACCACTCGCCACGAGGGAAGCATTTTTCATTTCCAGCAATACGGAAGCTTCTGTATTTGTTTTCTTGAAATCTACAATCTCTACTTCCGCGAGTTCATTGTCCGCCACATCCATCACGATATTCAAGGTGGTAGTTTCATCTGCTTTTACCGTAACATTCGCTACCGTTTTATCAGCATATCCGATGTAGGAAAATACCAGTGTGTATGTACCCGGATTCAGGCCGGTGATTTCATATTTGCCATCTAAATCTGTGGTGGCGCCCAAAGTGGTTTCTTTCACTTCCACATTCACACCAATCAGTGTTTCCTGCGAGGATTTTTCATAAATGGTTCCTGAAATGATTCCCGTCTGGGCAAACGACAAGCACGGTAAGAGTGCTATAATCGCCATCAATGTGTGTTTAAATAAGTTCATGCTGTGTGACATTTTTGATGCTGCAAAATAAGTCAGAGCGTATAACTAGGGCGTAAAGGGCGTTTGAATGTTGCGTGGTTTAATCCCTGCTTTTGCGTTCTTTGTGTGCCGCTGAAAGAATAAAGAATGTATGTTGTGTGTGCTTTGTGTGAACATCGTTTCAAAAGCACTGTAAACAATAGATTTTGTATATTCGTCACATGGAAGCATTTCTGCAAAAGATAGCCAACGGGGTTTCGAAATCGGATTTGCCGTACCTTTACAGTTCGTGCTATATTTTCCCCACTAAGCGAGCCGCCCTCTACTTCCAGCAATATCTCACCGACCACTTTCAGGAAGAAGCTTTTCTCTTCCCGGAAACACTGACAATTCAGGAGTTTATTCATCAATATACCCGTTATGAAATTATCGATGACTGGGATTTGATACTGCAACTGTATAAAATTCAGGAGCAGCTGATTCAGGAAAAACAGGCTTTTGAAAAATTCCTGCCCTGGGGCAAGATGATTATAAAAGACTTTGATGAATGCGATAAATATCTTGTCAATGCACCACAGTTGTTTGACGTCCTGAAGTCGCAGAAAGAAATAGATACGACATTCCAGCTTTCTGACGAAATGCGCGCATTGATTGAGCAATTCATTTTCACCATGAAATCCGCGCAAGCTGATACGAAGGAAGAAACATACAAGAAGGAATTCATCAAAACATGGCAACTGCTCGGCAACATGTACACTGCTTTACAAAACGGATTGCAAGCCTCTCAAAAAGCATACGAAGGCATGGCCTACCGCGATGTATATGAGCGACTGAAAAACGGTGAACTGCATTTGCCATACAATCGCATTACACTTTGCGGATTCAATGCATTGACAAAATGTGAAGAAGAAATTTTCCGCACACTGGAAACACAATATGATGCGCAGTTCTGGTGGGACACTGATGAGCACTTTACCGAAAACACCCGACATGAGGCCGGCAACTTCATGCGCTACTATCAGCAGATTTTTCAGGGCAAACAGCATCACTGGGTTACAGACCGAACAGATGCCGCGACGCAGCATATTCATATCACCGGCATCTCTTCCAACACCGGACAAACGGCATATACCGCGCATTGCCTGCAACAACAGCATGCCGGAAAAACAGCGATTGTATTGTGCAATGAACATCTGTTGCTGCCACTACTGGAAAAAACCGACAGCGACAATATCAACATCACGATGGGATATCCGCTGCAGCACAGCGAGCTGTATCTCTTTACGATGTCTCTGCTGAATTTTTATTGCAGAACTGATAACGAGCGCGGAGAACCCGCCTATTACCACAAAGATATTCAGGCATTGCTGCAGCATTACTACCTCGACAAGCAATGGAAAGAAAGAAAAAAACTGGAAGAAATATTACCCCTGTTTGTACCCTATTTTCCGCACGAAGCGGCGCTGCAATTTTTTCCGGAGATACTATTGCAGGCACCACAAAACACACAGGAAATACTACAAGCCTGTTTAGCGCATATCCGCTCGCTGAACGTCATGGATCCTTATTTCCCGCCGGCGCAGAAAGTCATCACGGAGCAACTGGAACATTTGCGGCAGGTGTTTATCCGACACGACGTGGAGCTCGATAAGAGCGTGCTGCCTTACATCGCGCGGCAGTTTCTGGGCAGTGCGAAAATTCCGTTTGAATCGCCGGAGAATCCGGAAAACGCCATACAGATCATGGGCTTTTTGGAGACGCGTATCCTCGACTTCGACCAACTGTATATTCTGTCGCTGAACGACGACCGCCTGCCCGGCAGCAACAAAAGCAGTTCTTTCATTCCCTACAACCTGCGCAAAGCATTCGGACTGCCGACCTTTGAACAGTTTGATGGCATCAATGCCTACCATTTCTACCGCCTGCTGAAAAGGGCGAAGCAAGTGCATCTCATTTACAACAACCAGATGGGTGAAAATGCCAGCGAGAAAAGTCGTTTTATCCGCCAGATAGAATTTGAATTTCCGGCAAACGGCATTGCAGTCAGCCACCATATCGGCTTGCTGCAGGAAGATCCGGTGCAGGAACAGGAATTGCCACCACTACAGATTCCGAAGACACCGGAGATCATCGAACAGCTGCGCGCACGCGAATATTCTCCGTCTTCCCTGAAAGTGTATTTGCAGTGTCCGGTGCAGTTTTACCTTAAATATGTCGCAAAAATTGAAGAACCGGAAGCGCTCTCCGAAGAGATAGATGCAGCCGTATTCGGACGCATCTTCCACCGTGTACTGGAAACGACTTATCTTCCTTATCTCGGACAGCAACTGAGTAAAGAACAACTGCAACAACTAACAGAAGCCGGCCACATCCGCAGCCTGATTAAGGATGCCTGCCACGACCTGAAACTACCGAAACAGTTGCTGTATGGGGGCAACCGGCTGCAACTGAAAATCATCGAACGCATTGCGCAGAAGATTATTCAGAATGACAGCAAACTGGAGCAGCTCTGTGTGCAGCAATGTGAATCCGAAATAAAATGGGAACAACTGCCGCTGAAAGACGGCAGCTTCGCGATACTGAAAGGCACCATCGACCGCATTGACAAAATAGACG
>JADLAH010000057.1 GCA_020848315.1 Chitinophagales bacterium
GGCTTTTCGCTGATTACAGTTTTATGTAATAATCCTGTTTCTTCGAGCTCCTTTAACGCGACTGCGAGCGACTGCCTGCTGGCTCCGGGAATCCGGCGCAGCAGCGCATTGAAACGCAAAGGGCCGTCAGTGGCCAGCCGGAAAATCTCGGGTTTCCATTTTCCGGACAACTGCTTCAGCAGCGCCTGCGCCGGACACGTTTCCTGTTCTCCCGATGTTTTTCCTGTAGTCATAAAAATCTGACTTCTTGTGGCTCCGAAATTTATTGCTCAACTTTGTACAAAGATATACAAATCGCGCAATGAATTAAACGACATGAAAGTAATCCTCTTCGCCCTGCTCACGCTCCTGATGTCGGCTAATACGAGTTGCCGCTCACAAAACAAAACAGCTATGACACACGAACACCACCCTCTGTTATGCAATCCGGAAAAAGGCCTGTGCGAAATGCCCGGTACTGCCGCCGAAACCACGGCTGTGCCTGTACATACAGGACAGCAGAAAGTGACCATCCTCTATTTCACCGACCCTATCTGTTCTTCGTGCTGGGGCATAGAACCACAATTGCGCAAGCTGAAACTGGAATACGGCAGCGATTTCACGATAGAATATCGGATGGGCGGACTGCTGCCCGACTGGAGCTACAACAGCGGCGGCATCAGCAAGCCTTCCGATGTGGCACACCATTGGGATGAAGTGAGCGGCTACTACGATATGCCGATTGATGGCGATGTATGGCTGGAGGATCCTTTGCCCTCCTCCTATCCACCGTCGATAGCGTTTAAAGCGGCTCAGCTGCAAAGCACGGACAAGGCGATCCGCATGATGAGGATATTGCGGGAAATGGTTTTTCTGCAAAAGAAAAATATTACGCGCTGGGAATTCATTGCCGAAGCCGCACAAAAAGCCGGACTGGACGCGACGCAACTGAAAGCGGACTACGAAGGAAAGGCGATAGCGCTTTTTCAGGAAGACCTGCAGCTCGCGCGAAAAATGGGCGTCAGAGGTTTTCCTACGATGATCTTCCGCAATGATGCCGGACAACAAGAGACGGTATATGGCTCCAAACCGTACGCGTTTTATGAAGTCGCCATGCTGCAACTGTATCCGGAAGCGAAAAAGAAAACATATGCCAAAGACTGGTCCGCATTATTTGCGATGTTTCCCTCCATGACCGCGCGCGAATTTTCGGAATTATCCGGCAACGGAAGAAAAGAAAGTGAAGCTCTGCTGAATGAACTGCACAGCAAAGGACTGCTGGATAAATGGACTACCAAAAACGGCGCTATCTGGTATGCTAAGCAGTAAGTAGCAAATGTGGGAATGCTGAGTGGTGTTGATGAAAAACAGCCACAATAGCAAAGGATATTTTTTCCGGGCAGCATCTCCTAAAAGGAACTGTGTAAAAAAGATAGAATGTATTAAAGTTACGCAGCGTCCTATATGTGAGACGCTGCTGAGAAAAAAACGCTGCTTTTGTCACTTTTTATACTGACAGACACTATCCCGCCGGAGATAGAAAGAGTAAACAGGCAAATACACTTTGTGATTTGATATATTTAATTTATAATAACATTAAAAGTGCGCATCAAAATACGCTAGTTGCGCAACGGCTACCGATGTGTTGGCAGTAGTGCTTCTTTTCAATTTCATAGGTCAACACTAAGTTTTAGATGTCCGCCAAGTCCTTCTTGAATTATTCTCATAAGAGTTGAAAGTCTAATGTCGCTTGCATTATTTTCAATTCTTGAAATGTAGGTTTTAGTTGTCCCGCACTTTTCTGCAAGTTCTTCTTGTGTCAAACCTTTCTCTTTACGAAGTTCTTGAAGCATAACTCCAAGTCTGAAGGCTTCAAATTCTTGTTCATACTTCTCTCTAGAAGTAGAGCCACGTTTTCCGTATTGACTGTCCAAGTGTTCAGCAAACGATGTCAAATTATTTTTTCCCTTTTTCATCGAAGTATTGTTTTTTAAGTTTTTCTGCCAATTCAATTTCATTTTTTGGTGTCTTCTGAGTTTTCTTTTGAAAACCGTTTAACAGAATTATCAGTTGTCCTTTGTCAAAGAAGCTGAAAACTCTGTAAATGCCAGAGCCAACTTCTACTCTAATTTCGTAAATACCTGTCGAACCAGTAATATGCTTGAAATATTTTTCAGGAACTCTATCTAAAGTCGCTATTAGCTGCAAAGTCCAGTTAAATTTTTTCTGAACTTCTGGCTTCAACTTCTCAAAGAAGTCGAGATAATAGTTATTGTAGTAAAAAATGTCCCTTAAAAATTTATCACCCATTACTTTTTCATTGCCTATGCAAAGTTAGCTAATTAGATAACATTTCCAAAATTGCCAAACGGATTTTTTTTCTGTAATATATCGTTCGAGGATTACTGTTAACGACAGGCTATGAAAAAAACCTGACCACCTTATTATAAATATAAATATAAAAATAAGACGAGCAAGTATTTTTTTGCTGAAAATAAGTGTATGTAAATTATTTCACCACACCAACGCCATCAGCTGGAATTCGGCTGTCTGGAAGATAAGATAGCACAAGAGTTTTTGTAAGTTAAATGTGGGCATTTGTGGAATGCGGTCGGAGACCGCCGGAATCAATAGACACAGGTCATCCTACGGAAGACCTGCGCCAAAGTGGATCGGCCTTCTGTTCTGTTGTCATGTTGCTTCAGCATAGGTCATCAAATGTTTCACCGCCTGTCCATTCAAGTCCTTGTACAATAGTAAACTGTTTTTCTGCACCGTCTTTTTGGAAAAATGTCCCAAGACTATTGTGAACAAAAACGTCATCTTTATATGTTACTTCTGCTAAAGAGTATGGTTTAATTGGGTTTTCGTCCCCACTTTTACACATAATCCATAATGTCTTTTCGTCTTTAGAAATAGCAACACGTTCAATAAGAGAACTTGTAAATTGATTTCGGGAAAAAATGTTACCTACATTTAGGTTTTTGGAATAGGTAGTTAATGGATTATCGTATTTTTCTTGTGGACAACAAGGGAACTCGGATGGTGTTCTCCAATTCTGCGCTTTTTGAACTGCATTTGGAGTTAGTGAATTTATAATCTCTGGTTTATTTTCATTTTTTTCTTTTGGTAAACTTCTATTATAAATCCAGTCTCCCAATGTACCTCCCTTTAATGGTTTGTCGCTTTCTGCCCAAGCTAATAGTCTTGTTTTGCTTGCTTGTGCTTCTTGAATACTAACAGTACACATCCATTCATAATTTGGTTCTTGAAATTTGTCACGGAATTTTGAGGGGTTTGCAAGAAATTCTTCTACACTTCCGCAAACAAGTTCTATACGTCTTGCTGTGATTGGATTAAGTAATATATTTTCTAATCTCGTTACCCATCGTAGATTTTCTGGACGATTGTTTTGCTTATTCGTGTCTATATGGTCAACAACGTGTTCTTTTGTTGGAGGTTCTCCATGAAAGGCAGTTGCAACTATTCTATGAATACGAACGGATGCTATTTCTAAGTAACCTTTATTGGTGTTTAGTTTGCCAAAAGTACAACTTTTATCAGTCTGTATTGGTCTTTTTCCTTCCAGTGGATAACGCAATACAGCACCATTGTCACGAACTGAGTATCGCTCACCTTTGTAAACGCAAATTTTTTCAGCTTTATGTTCTGTCAAGCCTATCATGTTATTCTATTACAACTGCTGGAACAGTTTTTTCTATGCCGATTTTTGCAGTGTATTGATATGTCCCTATTTGTCTTAAACATTTATTAGTTACGTCAATTTTCTGGTCGTCATAATATGTTTTACCATCATAATTGATAAGCAAGACAACCACATCGTTTCCTATGTCATAGTCACGGTAGTTGTCACCACCATACATTTTTTTGTCGGTATAGTTTTTAATATTCCCCAATGCCATATTGGGCTCTAAAACCTGTAAAATATCTATCTCAGTTGATTTACTTTTTGAAGTAGTTTTTACACACTCACCTTTTTCAGGAAAAACGGTAAGTCCAATTAATCCGTCATCAATTGGCTTGTTCGCTATCACAAGAAGATAACCAACAAAAATTGTCGCCAAAACACCGGCTACAAAGCCACCTATAAAAATTAAAAATCGTTTCATATTAAATCTGTCATTTATTCTGTGTGTCGTCTTTTAGGCTGCCCGCTAACTTATTTATACCCGAACCTTAATTTCGCATATACACAGACAGTATGTTGTATATGAGAACCTTTGGTTCGCCTTATTCAAAGATAGTAATTTTTATAAATAATAAAAATAAATAGTAGTAAGTAGCAGGTAGTAAGTGGTAAGACAACGTCACGGCTGCCATGAGCGAATGGTGACGGATTTGGGATTTTAAATTTGGGATTTGGGATTTCAAACCGCAGTCAATTAATTCTCCATTTCCAATTATCCATTTTCAATTAAACGTGCCTCGCAAAGACGCACTTTTTGGGTGCATCGCGATAACAGTGAACTATCGGCTGTCGTCCGTGGATTCATGCTACAAATACCAACTTCGCCAACCGTTTGACCTCAGCAAAAACGCATTCGCGCAACCATTTTAACATAATTTGGTCGTATTTTAGGGCAATGCGAAACAGACTATTCATCCATTGCACTCAGGCATGCTCCGCGCTGCTATTAGTGTTGTGCATGTTGTGGACAGCCGCTGTTTTCTCACAAAACCATCCTATCCTTTCCGGGCGTCTGCTGGACGGACAAACCAAGGAAGCGATGGCCTTCGCCAACGTGTATGATACCGCCGGCCTCTACGCCGCCTCCACGGACAGCAACGGTTATTTTCAGTTCGCCCTGCGCGATACCAATGCTTGCTATCTTTGCTTTTCGATGGTGGGCTATACCACTTATTGCAGCAATTTCATCCTGCCGCAGCAAGCCGCCATTACTATTCGGCTGCAACCGGATGTACGCCTGGATGAAGTGACCGTCACCTCACAGAAATTCAGCAAAACCGCCGAACAGAATACATCGGGACTCACCACGCTCACCGCGGCCACGCTGGAAAGGCTGCCCAACTTCTTAGGCGAAAAAGATATCCTGAAGGCCGCCCAGCTGACGCCGGGCATTCAAAGCGGACAGGAAGGCGCGCGCGGCCTGTTTGTGCGCGGCGGCAGTCCCGACCAAAACCTGCTGCTCTTCCATCAGGCCACCGTCTACAACGTCTCTCACGTGTATGGTTTTCTGTCGGTGTTCACCACGGAAGCGCTCGACAAAATGGACATTCACAAAAATTATATTCCGGCGCAATACGGCGGACGCCTGTCATCCGTGCTGGATATTCAGCCCAATTTCGGGAACACAGAAAAATGGAAAGGTGGTTTCAGCTTCGGTGCCATCACCGCGAAACTCTACGCCGAAGGACCGCTGAAAAAGGGAACCACCTCCATGAACATCAGCTTGCGCGAATGCCATATCGGATTGTTTACCGGTCCATTATCCAGAAGACAGTTTGCAGCAGCCGGTGACGACGGAGAGCTCAAATACTATTTCTATGATCTGAACGCGGCATTGCAGCACAAGGTGAATGAAAAAAATACGCTTCGCTGGAGTCTCTACAATGGCAGTGATTTCTACACTTTCGGGCAATCGCAGGAATACATCCGCCCCAACAGCTATTACAAAGACATCAACCGCAAGAAACTCAGCTGGGGCAATCTGGCGCAGAGTCTGGCCTGGGAAACGAAATGGAAAAAGATAACGCTGTCTCATTTTTACACCTACAGTTTATACCAGCTGCGTGCCGATCAGTTGTACAAAAACATTTCGCGCAGATACAACAGAATCAGCAACGAAATCAATCAGACCGACTACGACACGCGTTCCAACATCAGCGAACACGGATTGCAATCCAACCTGCATCACCGCCTGCATCCGAATCATGAATTGCTGTATGGTTACAAGTGGACGCACCGCACCTACACGATCAACAACGTAAACATCATCAACATAGACAGTCTCGGAAATATCCGCGGCAGAGATACGCTGTCCTATCCCAAAGTGCGGACGAATGAATGCTATGTATATCTGGATTATGTTTTTTCGTGGAAAGATAAATTCATGCTGAAAACAGGCGGACAACTGTTATCGTATCATGTGAACGGCAAACATTTCTTTTATCCGCAGCCGAGAGCGGAAATGCAATATTATCCGGTGAAAGGCTGGACGCTGCGGGCTTCGGTGATGCATACCGTACAGCCTATGCATTTGCTGACCAATAATACCGGCGACATACAGAATGATGTGTGGGTGCCCGCGACGCGCCAGGTGGAACCGGAAACCGCGTGGCAATATTCGGGCGGACTGCAATACAACCATCCTGCGGGCTATACGGTCAGCGTGGATGGTTATTACAAGAAAATGAAACATCTCTCCGAATATCGCTACGGTTCTACTTTTCTGTTGGATAATGTATCGTGGGAAGACCAGCTGCTGAATAGCGGCATCGGAGAAGCTTATGGCATGGAGGTGTTTTTTGCGAAAAGCAAAGGCGCCTTTACCAGTTGGGTGAAATACAACCTGGGATGGAGCACGCGGCAGTATCCTGAAATAAATGAAGGACTTCGCTATTTCTACAAATACGACAGAAGACACGATATTTCCATTGTATTGCAATACAAACTGAAAAAACATTTCGATTTCTCTGTAGCTTGGACGTACGGCACAGGATGGCGCATTACCACACCGGCTGCGCAATATGCTACAGACGGTACACTGTTCGACTACGATCAGGCCAATCAGGCGATTACCGGCGGTCAGTCGATGGATGAATACTGGAACTACCGCAACAACTATACCCTTCCGGCCTATCACCACCTCGACATCGGAATGAATTACACGAAGAAAGGGAAACGCGTCACACATCAGCTGAATGTTAGCGTGTACAATGTGTACCATCACCTCAATGTATTTTCGGCATACAGAGAAATGAAAAGAGATGCCAATGACAATCCGTATAAACAATATCAGCAGCTCAGTTTATTCCCGATTCTGCCCTCTTTTGGCTACACCATAACATTTGAAAAACCATGAAACAGCATATATTCCATATAACGCAGTATCACCATCTGTCGCTGGCAGCACGAACGATTCGTATTGTAATGGCTTTGTCTGTGTTGCTGTTTTTCTCTTGTCAGAAAAGGCTGGATTTAAAATACGATCTCGCGCCGGTGAAGCAGGTCATCATCGCCAACGCCTATCCGGATATTCTGTATGTCAACATCAGTAAAAGCAAGCAACCGGATGATTTCAGACCGATTGAATTTCTGGACAACTGCATCGTCACTTTATATGAAGACGGCATATACAGAGAGCAGCTGCAATTCTTTCTGAAAGATACGCTCTCCGGACTCGGCTATTACAGAACGGCGACGGCGCTGAGTCCGGGCAAGACCTACCGCATCGTTTCGCAGCATCCGGAACTGGGAACGGCGGAAACGACGGAATACCTGCCCGAATATCCCGCGCTGAGCAAGGTGGAATTACTGCAACATGCGGACAGTGTGCAAACGAGTAGCACCGGCCGCTACACTTTCACTTTGCAGGATGACGGCAACAGACAGGATTATTATTTTGTAGCGGCATTCTATAAAGTATTGCGACCGGTGCTGCAGGAAGATGGCGACACGGTATATCGCTATGATTATATCTACAACAGTCCATCGTATGCGCCGCCCGTTTTCACCAATCCTGAAAATTATTTCCGATCCTATTTTACAGATGAATTGCTGAACGGAAAAACCATGATGATACCGTGCACTTTTCCGAGTCAGTATTACGGAGAATTCCGGGAATCATATCTGATCATTGAGATTGCGGCAGTAGGTGAAAATTATTACAAATGGTATGTATCGCAGCTTCCGAAAGGAATTCCCTATTTAAACGATGGCCAGTTTCAACGGGTGAATACACCGAACAATATCGTCAACGGATTCGGGCATTTTACCGCCAACAGCAGCATGTATTATACCTTCCGCATTCATTAAAAAAGCCGCATCAGAGATGCGGCTTTTACACGGTTGATTTTTCCCATTAATATTCATCCTCGTTGAAAAGGAAATCTTCTTTGGTTGGATATTCCGGCCAGATATCCTCGATGCTTTCATACAACTCCTCATCATCATCGAGTTCCTGTAAATTTTCTATCACTTCTAACGGAGCGCCGGTGCGAATAGCGAAATCAATCAATTCATCCTTTGAAGCAGGCCATGGTGCTTCTTCCAAATACGATGCTAATTCTAGTGTCCAATACATATTCAAAAAATTTTAAGTTTTTATTGTAATTCTTATCCTTCTGTTAAAGTGCAAATATATACCTTAATTCCAACAAACAAAACAAAAAAGAAAACAACACAAATCACTCAATATCAGCAGTTTAATAAATTTTATCCACTAAACTACGGACATTCATCCAGTTATAAACAACTGGTTTTCATACTGCAATGCGCATCAGTGTGCTTTCCAGATAACTTCCGGAGTGCCCGCATCATGTGCCAGTTTTCTCGCCAGTACAAACAGGAAGTCGGATAAGCGGTTCAGGTATTGTATCAGCCAGGGATGCACCGGCTCTTCCTCATTCAGCCGCACGACTGCCCGTTCTGCTCTGCGGCATACGGTGCGTGCGATGTGCGCGGTGGCTGCGGCTCTGTTTCCGCCCGGCAGGATAAAGTATTTCAGTTCCGGCAGCGTTTCATTCATCTTGTCTATAAACGTTTCCAGCTGTGTGATTTTTTCTTCAGGCAGTTCAGGCAGAATAAGATTCGCTTTGCCGGGCTCTGCTGCCAGGTGCGTGCCTGCATCAAACAAACGGCTTTGTATGTCCACCATCAGGTCGGTCAATTCCTTCTCTTCCAGATAAGTGGCCACCAGACCGATATTGGAATTCAGCTCATCCACCGTGCCGTAGGCTTCTATTCGCCAGTCGCCTTTGGATAAGCGCTTGCCGCCGTAAAGAGCCGTAGTGCCTGCATCGCCTGTTTTCGTATATATTTTCATCGCGTTGTTTTCAAGTAAATTAATGCGGTTGTTAGGGTATTTAAATGTAACAACAAAGGCGCACTTCTAATAGTTCATGCAACATAAAAAAAGTCCGTGCACAGGATGCACGGACTTATCTATTTTGCTGCGGAAGATTATTTTCCTCCTGCTTGTTGTTTCATTGCTTCTTCAATCATTTTCTGCAACTGGGCATTGTCGCCGCCTTGCTGTGGTTGCTGCTCTTCGATGGCTTTCAACTCCACTTCAAAGATTAAAGTTTCATTCGGACCGATGCCGGCTTGTGGTTGTCCCTGCATACCGTAAGCCAGTTTGCCCGGCACGTACAGTTTGTATTTAGAACCAACGCTCATCAGCTGCAGACCTTCTGTCCAACCCGGAATAACACCGTTCAGCGGGAATGTTGCAGGCTCACCACGTTTGATGGAACTGTCAAATTCAGTACCATCCAGCAAAGTACCCACGTAGTCTACTTTCACTACATCTGTGCTCACCGGTTTAGGACCTGTGCCTTCAGAAATTACTTCGTATTGCAAGCCGCTGGCAGTAGTTTTCACACCTGCTTTTTTCGCGTTTTCTTCAAAGAATTTTTTGTTTTTAGCTTCATTTTCAACGTATGCTTTGTGCATCTCCGGATTGAAGTGTTTCATCATTACGAGATTCACGGTATCACCGCCGAACAACTGCGTTTTTTTGTTGATGACTTCATAGATACCTCTCGCAATCATATCGACATTAATGGTGCTGTCGAGGCCGTTTTGCAACAGGTTCTGCCCCATCTGCAAGCCAATGGCATACGATACGGAATCTATTTCTTTTTTCGGCGTTTGTTTAACATACGCGCTTTTGGACTGGCAGGCTGTCATAAAAGCGACAGCAGCTATCAGCGTTAATTTAATGGTGTTTTTCATACTAAGAGAATATTTGAGAATTTGATTTTACTGACCTTCAATTTTGAAATTGCTTGGAGCCTGTGGCACTTGCGGCGCCGGAGGTGCCGGTTTTTCTATACTCAGCAGTTCCACTACGAAAATTAATGTCTCATTCGGACCGATGCCGGCCTGTGGTACTCCCTGCTCGCCGTAAGCCAGATTGCCGGGAATATAGAATTTGTATTTTGACCCTACAGACATCAGCTGCACGCCTTCCGTCCAACCCGGAATAACACGGTTCAACGGGAATTTAGCCGGGTCACCGCCTTCAGAACTATCGAAAATAGTGCCATCTGTCAGTGTACCTGTGTAGTGAACAGACACCACATCCGTCGGTAACGGCTTGGGGCCGATGCTATCCTTGATCACTTCGTACTGCAATCCGCTCGCGGTAGTTTTGATGGCAGGATTTTTGGCGTTATCGTCAAAAAACTTTTTCACTTTCGCGGCTTCTTCCGCTGCTTTCTGCTGTTGTTTTTCGGTAAAATAAGCTTGTGCATAAGCAATGGCTACCTGCGGATCCACTAATGCTTTCTGACCGGTGAGCGCGTCTATAAGTCCTTTGTGCAATGCATCGGCATTCACGTCGGCAGCGCCGTTTTTTACCATGTCATTGCCAATCTGCGCCCCGATGAAATAGGAAACCGTATCCAGACTGTTTTTCAGGGTGAAAGCGCTATCGGATGTCGCGGCAGTAGTGCAGGCTGTTTTTTTCTTTTTGCAGCATTTCTCTGATTTACCTGCAAATGCGAATACTGAGCCGCACACGAGTAAGATGGTTAACGTATTTTTCATGTATAATTTTATTTTCAAAAAAGATTTGTATCTGTCACCTGACGACACAAGAACGTGCAAAAATAAGGTATTTACACTGATTTACCGCACGATTAACTATTTTTAATCTTTGCATACCGGCGAATTTTCACCTATACCGTTTCGGATAATTTTTTCATGTAGGGATACCAGTTAACGCCTCCGCGGTCGGTGCCCAGCCGGATGACAATGACTTTTCTCGTCTCATTAATCAGCATAATCTGGCCGTTGAATCCCGCGGCGAAATAGACATCATCTTCAGGAGCGTCCACGCCGTAATACCATCCCATGCAGTATTTATCTTCCTCTCTGGAACGGTGAAGCGTATCATCGCAGTAATTGAACCAGTTCTTAGGCATCATCTGCTTCTTCAGGAATCTGCCGTCGTGCATCACCATGACACCGAATTTGGCCAGATCCCGCGCGGACATATTGAGTCCACCGTAAAACTTCGGATTCCTGGTAATTCTGCTGTCCAGTGCCCAATAGGCCGTATCCTGCATACCCAATCTATTCCACACCCGTTCGTAGAAATAATCGAGGAACTTTTTTTTGCCGAGTGCATTCTTGATGCATTCTCCCAACACCTGTGTATCGATCGATTTATACTTGTATTCCATGCCCGGCGGCGTATCAAATCTGGCGGCGTAAATGGAGCGGGTCAGATTTTTTTCGTAATAATATTGCAGCGTCTGAAAAATCTTGCCGTATTCATCATAGTTGAGGCCCGACTCCATTTGCAGCAAATGGCGCAGCGTCAGATGGCGGAAAGTGGTATCAGGCAGGTTTTTGAAATAATCTGTTACCGGCACATCCTCATTCGGAATGTATTTGTCCTGAATCGCCATACCGAGCAAGGCTGTCATAAATACTTTGGTGACGGAAAACAACTGCGTGTTATCGCCTTCTTTAATGCCATTGAGATAGCGTTTGAACACAATGGTATCATTGCGCACCACAAGAAATGAGGTGGTATTGGTCTGCTGCAGGAAGAAATCCGGATACTGGTATACGGAAGCGGTTGCACTGTCGGTCCAGACAGACAGTTCGGGCAGTGAAATCTGGTTTTCCGGCAAAGGTCTTATTTTCTGTGCCGCCGGAATATAGGCCGTCGTGTAAAATTTACCATCAAAGATGGAAGGCACCCGCAGGGTTTCATTGAAGGCGAGCACAAATACGCTGATCAGCAGCACCACCACAACGGTTAGTAATTTGACGAACGTAATTTTCTTTTTCATAAAGCTGTTGCGCTTGCGGACTTGTAGTATTTTATTTCTGTGGACGAATGGTAATATTATATCCGATACCGACATTCAGCTGAACCGCACTCATCGTAGTTTTCTGATAAGTATTCAATCCGAAGATATCGCTGTATCCTTTCTTTTTGTAACGCAGATAATCGTAATCCACACCGAGGCTGAACGCGAATTTGCGTTTAATCAGATAGCGCAGTTTGACATCCGCACCCAGACTGAACTTCCGGCCTTTGCCGATGTCATAATAATCATCCGCGGTATAACCACCGAGCCGCAGCGAAGGTTCGAGTTGCAGACATTTGTTTTTGAGGAATTCAAACACATATCCGAACTTTGCAGAAACGATAAAGAACATCGTATTTTTTCGCGAAAGCAGGTTGCCGAGA
>JADLAH010000058.1 GCA_020848315.1 Chitinophagales bacterium
CCTCCCGCGAAATGCCATCTCTGGCCATCGTGCGGGCGATGCGGTCTTCGAGCGGTGCGAACACCGTAATCATCTTATCCACCATCTTATAGCTCCCGCTTTCAAACATAATGGCGGCCTCGTAGAGGCAGTAAGGATGATGCATATGCGACTGAAACCAATCAATGGTATCCTGAAAGACAGCGGGATGCACGATGGCATTCACCTTTTGGAGGAGCGCCGCATCGTGAAAAATGGCATCCGCCATCCATTTTCTATTGATACTGCCGTCCTGCAGATAAACCTCCGCCCCCAGCAAAGCCGTGAGCGCCTGTATTACCTCATGGTCGGACACCATGATTTCTTTAGCGCGTATATCCGCATAATAAACCGGAATACCTAAAACGGCAAAAAGGCTGCAAACGGTGGACTTGCCACTGCCGATGCCGCCGGTGATGCCTACTTTTAACATAAAAGCGTGACGATGGGTAAATTATTTGCTTTCCGCAGCTGCTGTGCCCTGTACTGCTTTGGACAACTCCGCGTTGATAGCGGATTTCTCCATTTTGAGTCGCGTAGGACCATCTACCTGAATCAGGAAGGTTTTATCTTCATCATTAACAGACACGATTTTGCCGTGGATACCGGAACCGGTCACTACTTTATCTCCTACTTTCAGGCTGTCAATGAATGTAGCCTGCTCTTTCGCTTTTTTGGATTGTGGACGAATCAGGAAGAAATAGAAAACCGCAAACATCAGTACCATCATAATAATAGTGGACATACCGCTGCCGGCGCCACCTGCCTGTAATAAAAAGAGTAATTGCATAAAAAATCGTTTATGCACAAAAATAGCATCTAAAAAACAATCTTCCTATTTATAAAGGCTAATCTTTCTTAAGAGGTCAAGCTTTTGATGTTTTATTAATGGTGGAGGATGAGTACTTGGTACTTAGTACCTAGTACTTAGTATCTAGTAATTAGACGTAGGACATAAGATACAAGACATAAGTCACAAGATATAAGATATAAGACGCAAGAGTCAAGAATCAAGACACAAGACGTAAGAAGGGCTAAAAATCTGAATTCATAAATCTGAATTCTGAATTTCCTATTCTCAGCTTTCGTATCTCATTTCTCTACAAATTGGACAACTAACTGTAATCAGTGACTGCGCTTTGCATTGGAAATGATATAAATCAAATAAACGGGTAAAAAAAGGTCAAAAAAGGGGATTTCTTTGATACATGTCAACCCATCCAATGTTAAGCGTTTCAAATTAAGTTAACAAAAAACAGCCAAAATCCCTGTTTTTTACCCATTTCTAACTACTACTTAACACTCTAATTACAAATAAAACCATACAATTAATTGATGCATAACGCCAAAAATTTGATGTACATCAACTTATGCCGGATATTTGCATCACCATAAAACAATAAATAAAACGAAAATGAAAAAGCATCTTTTACTCGCACTGTTCGCTGTTATCTCCCTGACTACTTTTGCCCAACGAAAAGAAAATGCTAACAGTCCACTGAACGGAAGCTGGAAATACAGCCGCCAAAGCGTTAAAAACGACTTCCAGTTTGTAGGCAAATCTAAAACTGCTGTTCAACATGCTACAGAAGAACTGATCTTCGAAGGCAAAAATCAGTTCAGACACGAATTCCTGGATAAAGACGGCTTCGTGGTGAAAGTTCTGAAAGGAAAATACAGCATCCAGAACGACAAAGTGAAAATCGTTTACGCTGACATCAAGTATGAACTGACTGTTGACTACTTCTTCATCGGTGATGAACTGGTATTAGGCAACAACTTTCAGCACATCATCCTGAGCAAACAAGACCTGAATGCAGGCAATGTAGCCCTGAAATAATCGGCTCTTCCGGCAGACTGCACCGTCCCCCAACCTCCCCCAACTACTGACGGTCTGCCATTCCCCACTTCTCTCTTCCTTAAGGAATGATAAGATTGGGTTAAGCCCTCCTCCTCAACTGCAATTTTTACAGAAATATCTTATTTTAGCGTCCTCATAAAAAGTGAATGACTTTTTTAGACGCCTCTATATATTACATACGCATTCGCACACATGCACGATTTGTTTATCTGCACTGTATCAAGCATTTTTCTGTAAAGAACTTTCTGATTGGAATTCTGTACGCATTGGTTATCACGATTGTGAGCCTGCTGAATATTGTCACCCGATTACTGGACGAGGTGTTGTTTCCCAATTATAAACACATAAAAATCAAGCAGCCGGTATTCATCATCAGCAATCCACGCAGCGGCACCACCTTCCTGCATCGCCTGATGTGTCTCGATAAAGAAAAATACGTGTACAACCTCCTTTATCATACGACCTTTCCTTCTATTACCTTTTACCGCATGGTGCAATTCATCTATGGCATCGACCTGCGGATAGGCCGCCCTATGTTTAAAATGGTGGAATGGATCAACAAAACCATGTTCTCCGGTTGGGATGATATTCACGCTACCGGCTTCAACAAATCGGAGGAAGACGAAGGCCTGCACATGATTTCCGGCATTTCCGCCAGTATCGGTCTGGTGACGCCTTACCTGAAAGACTTCCGCGAACTGTATATCCCGGACAAGCTCGACGACCGTGCCCGCGACCGCATCAAGAAATACTACCTGGCCACCATTCAACGCTGGATGTACGCGCTCGGCAGCGACAAGCTCTTCCTGAGCAAAACCGTGATGAGCTCCGGACGCCTCGAGATGCTGCACGAATTATTCCCCGATGTCAAAATCATCTTCCTCATCCGCAATCCGTATCAGGCCATTCCGTCTTTCACCTCCATGTTTGCCGAACCCTGGACCGCCTTGTATCCCGATGTGCCGGAAAATTCCGAAGCTTACCGCGAATGGGGCGAAGTAGGCATCTCCTATTACAAATATTTCTACGAACAGAAACAGCATTTCAAAAAGGAAAATCTGATTACCGTTCCCTACACCGACCTAGTGGCGCAGCCCAAAGAAACCGTGGTGAAAATCTATCAGCAGCTGAAACTGGAAATGACACCGCAGTTTATGGAAAGACTGGAAAAGGAAACGCAGAAAGCGCGCACCTACCACAGCAAGCACAGTTACTCGCTGGAGCAATACGGCTTTGAAAAAGCACACATCTACAACGAACTTTCTTTTATTTTTGAGGAATTCGGCTTCGAAAAATAAGCCTGTTTTTATCCATTCGCCATCGCCTCTTTCACGCGGCGGTATGGACATTTACTGGAACTCATAATCTTGTCAGGTCCCAGCGCTTCGATACTGTGACCATTCGGATAGGTTTTATACGTATGATGTTGGGTGCGGATGTAGGGCAGTTTTCCCGGTGCCATTCGCTCCAGGCGACTGCGCGTGCGCAATACAGACGTCGCGACGCTGCGCAGCAGCGTTCCCGGCTCCCGATAGCCGAATGCCTTCAGCAAGTGCGGCTCCATAACGGCATGCAGCAAAGGCCGCGCCACCTCGTGCGAGAAGGCAGGCAGCCACCAGCCCAGCATCAGATCTTCGGTGCTGCGCGCCACTTTGACATTCGTTTCCGCGAAAACAAAATGCGCTTTTTCGTAGTCGTCGTGATATTTCTTAAAGGCGATGATATTATCCGGAATATCGCGGATATGCATGCGCTCGCCGATTTGTTTCCATACAAAAAATCCGGCCAGTTCCTCGTTCGTCGTCAGCCTGCGATAGCCGTAACGATTGATCCACGCGGCGGAGTCGAAGATAAAGGTGCTGAGTACATACAGATAATCCTCATTGGAAATGCGGTAATTGCCGTGTATCCAGTTCAGCCGGTCGATCACCTCACCCGCCACCTTGCTGTCGATGCCCTCTTCGATGATGGTGCTCAACATCAGATCCGTGTCGTCGTAGCGTTTCTGCGGATGCAGTTCAAACTCCTGTGTTTTTGCCAGAATAGCCGAGATAGACGGCACCGCGAAAGTCTTGTACAATGCGAGCTCCAGCGAGCGATTAAAATCCCACGGGAACTCATAAAACACGGACAGACGGATAATCTCCCAGGCATCACGCTCTGGATGCAGGGATTCAATTTTTCGCAGGGCTTCCGACTTCATAGGAATATGTTTACAGTAAGTTATACTTAAAAACGGACAACGACAAGCGGAACGGCGGACGGCGATGATTAATATACAAATGTAAATTAGTGATGGTGATAAAAAGCAACGCGGCCACCTTCGGTGGCCGCGATAATCTATACCTTGATAACAGGTTTATTTATTGGGCTGCGGTGTAAGACGCAGGTACGGTTTGATGCGCTTGAATCCTTTGGGGAATTTCACCGCTGCTTCTTCATCAGAAATGGCAGGAGCAATCACTACGTCTTGTCCTTCTTCCCAATTGACCGGTGTGGCCACACTGTATTGGGCAGTCAGCTGCAACGAATCAATTACACGCAGTATTTCCTGAAAATTTCTGCCCGTAGACGGCGGATAGGTAATGGTCGCTTTTATCTTTTTATCGTTGCCGATGATAAACACACTCCTCACGGTGAATTTCTCCGATGCATTCGGGTGCATCATATCGTAGAGGTTCGCCACCTTTTTCTCTTCATCCGCGATAATCGGAAAATTCATGCTGACATGCTGCGTTTCCTCGATGTC
>JADLAH010000059.1 GCA_020848315.1 Chitinophagales bacterium
CCACAAAGGCATTAATAGTGGTGGGTAGCTTGATTTTTCTGCTGCCGGTAGGTATTGATTTGGTGCCTAGTGTATCCAATACGGCATCCAGATTGATGGTCTCGCCATCGTCTGTTACCAAATGGTCAGCCGGGATGTTTTTATTATTACCGATAAAAGAACGGCTGTTGCTGCCCAGTTTGTGTTTATTGAAGCCCATGTCGTTGGCAGAAATACCGGCCATCACAAAATGTTCCTTGCTGTCTTTTCGCTTAAATTCATAAATCACGCCCGCATCGAAGCCAACGCCGTTGATACCGAATTTGTATTTGAAGCCATCATCGATAGCATCGCTTACATAGAAGTCAAATCTGGAACTGCCGGCATTGATAAAGCTATCCGTCGGACTAGTCACTATTTTGTTGAAATCCAGATCCTGTGCCACAAACTGCGCATTAAAGACGTTGGTGATGAGCTTGGTGGTGAATCCAATATGTAAAGAGTGTCGCTGACCGATGTTCAGAGAGCGCGAATAACCTAAATAAATCTCATGATATGCATTTACTGCAGCGGATGCTCTTTCATCTTTGAACGCCGGAAGCCATTCCAGAATTTCATTGAAATTATTGTATAAAGAGTATACAAAGTCCTCGTTCAGGTCGTTGAAAGTGGCAACTGCCTTGCCTCTCACGCCGAAGTGAATGGCATTGTTTTGTTTAATGCGTACAAATCCGCCCGGGCCGGTAAATCCCAGAGTGGCATGGGCAGTCTTGCGCTTGCCGTCCAGAATCTGCTGGATATCATTGTCCTTGTCAAAGTCCGTGGCAATGCCTCTGAGTTGTTTGATGGCAAAGTAGTTATTCCCCAAATCCGTATGAAAGCCGAATAAATTGACCTGCCACTTGGTGTCACCGGCAATGCCCATTGCTGGATTCAAGGTGTTGCTGAGGATGGCGTCTTTGGTGGTGTAGTGCGCGCCGAGAAATGCTTGTGCCTGCAAGGTGCTGATACTAAGAATTGCAGCCAGTAATGCCAGTAGATTTTTCATAGTCATGGAATATGGCCATGAATATAATAAAAAGTAAAGATTAATTTGCTTTCACGTTGCTAAAAGAAAGTATTTTTTGCTTTTCGGGCTTTCGAACATTTCATTGGCTTGCTGTGGCCGGGAAGCAGTACTTTTTTGCAATATTTTTTATTGCAGGATCTCGGACCGGCGAATGCTGGTGCCGGTGTGAATTGCATACCCATCATTAACAGGAATACAAGCAGAATGCCCTGTGGTTTCATAACAGTTGTTTTTACGTTTTGCAGCACCTCCTTCGACTTTCTCAAGGTCAGAATTCTTTGCCGCGTTGTTTTATCTCACTCTAATAAACGAAAAATAAGTTCGTTTAGTTCGTAGAGAGCCATTTATTTCTGAGTCGGAGGGCTTTTTCAGTGGTATGGGCTGCCAGAGAGAGTTCATATTGCTTTCTCTTATCGTCGCTGAGTAATACCGGAATGCTTTTTAAAATACCTTGTCTCGATACGGTGACGGAAATAAATTCGCCGGCCTTTTTGTGGGCATATAGCTTAGTGAAATCCTGTGTCACGCGATATAAATCGATGGCAACAATCTCATCATGGACATTCAGTCCACTCTGATATGCGCCGTAATTCTTATCGAGTTCGGTAATCATGAGCCTGCCATCTTTCCACTGTGTATAGAGTCCCAGATACACCTTGTTGGCTGGTGTGGTGTCTTTGAGTGTTAATCCGAGTTGTTCAAAATGAGGTTGCGGTGAAAAGTCAGGGGTGTTGTAGATGTACTGCTGGAAATATGGTTTGAAATCAAGTCCGCTCACTTCGCTGAAAACATTAATCAGATCTTGTTGCGTAATGCCTTCTTCCGGCCGTTGCAGATAGCGCTGGTAGAGCGCCTTCATCACATCGTCGAGATGATGTTGGCCATCCGTAGCCTGTATAATAATAAAATCAAAAAGCATCGCCACTACTGCACCTTGTGTGTAATAGCTGACTTGTGTGTTGTTGCTGTTCTCCGTTCTGCGATAATATTTCAGCCAGGTATCCCAGCTGGCCTCCGCCAGTGTTTGTGTGTCAATGCCGGCGGTATTTACTACCGTGTTGATGTTCTTCGCAACTATGGAAAGATAATCTTCCTGCGTTGTGACGCCGGCGCGGTAACAGATGTAATCATCGTAGTAGCTGGTCACACCCTCAAAAAACCAAAGTAGTTCGGTATAGTTTTCTTCATGATAATTAAATGGTCCGAGTTCTTTCGGACGGATGCGTTTTACATTCCACAAGTGGAAATATTCGTGTGCCAGCAGACTGATGGCCTGCTGATATTTCTTGGGTTCGTAACTCCAGCGAGCCACATGGTTCAGTGATGAATGGAGATGTTCAAGGCCGCCAAAAGTGTTGTCTGTATGCTGTATAAAGAAAGTATATGCATTGCAGGGATGGCCGCCGAAGATAGCCGTCTCCACTTCGATTATTTTTTTCAAATCAGCAATCAGCTTTTCCGTGTTGCAGTTACTGCTGCCGTAAATGGCCAGTTCGTGCGGTACATCGGCCGCATCAAAGAAATAGGAGAGGTGATTGCCGATTTCAATCGGTGAGTCAATCAGTTCATCCAGATTGGCTGCTCTGCGCTGCCACACCGACTGGTTGATTGTTTCCAGTGTAGTGCTGATGTTGTGCCAGTTTTCAGGTGCAATGATATGGATATCCTTCGGCGTTTTTTCAGCACCTTCCACGAAAAGGAAAGTAGCCGCGCCGTTTAATACCGCATGTTCCACATCTATATAGTTGGTGCGCACGGAATGCTCAAAGCAATATAAATCATAACGAATGTACAGATGGCTTTGTCCGTTGGTAGCAATTTGCCAGGTGTTCTTGTCTGTTTTGACAGCGCGCTGCCATTGTTGTTGGTCAAAAGAATAATCTACCGCGTCGATTTGTTTGGCAAATTCCCGTACAAGATAACTGCCGGGCGTCCAGACCGCCATGCGCAGCGTTACAACAGGAATGTTGATTTTTGCAAGTGCAAGATTTACATGCGTGTAATGGGTGTGAGGAGCCGGAAAGGAAAGCGTGTATGTTTGTTGCATGTGCGGATTTTATAACAGCAAATGTAGTGGAATGGGCAAATATTTTTACAAAAATAACAAAATATAGGGAATGCAAAGGCTGAATTGGAAGCCCCGTGTTTCCCATTTTTGCTGTATCTTTACCGTGAAAATAAGTGTCATGAAAAAGTTAACAACGGAACAATATATTGCATTGGAGGAAAAATACAGCGCCCATAATTATCACCCATTGCCGGTGGTGCTGGAGCGCGGTGAAGGGGTATATGTGTGGGATGTGGAAGGCCGCCGTTACCTGGATTTTCTTTCGTCTTATTCCGCCGTCAATCAGGGACACTGCCATCCGGATATTGTGAAGGTGATGCAGGAGCAGGCTTCGGTACTGACGTTGACCTCCCGTGCTTTTCACAGCAACTGGCTCGGTATATATGCGGAATATATTTGCGGTTTGCTTGGATATGATAAGGTTTTGCCGATGAACACGGGTGTGGAAGGTGGCGAAACAGCATTCAAGCTCGCGCGACGCTGGGGGTATGATGTAAAAGGCGTGGAAAAGAACAAAGCGGCGATTGTAGTAGCGGAAAATAATTTCTGGGGCAGAACGATGGCCGCCATTTCTTCTTCCACCGATCCTTCTTCTTATGCCGGATACGGACCGTATCTGCCGGGTATTGTGAAGGTGCCTTATGATGATGTGCAGGCGCTGGAGGCTGCCTTTCAGGATAAAAATGTGGTCGCATTCATGGTGGAGCCCATTCAGGGCGAAGC
>JADLAH010000060.1 GCA_020848315.1 Chitinophagales bacterium
CACTGGATATAAAACCATTGCCGTTGGCGGATTTTATGAATGAGAAATATTGCAGCAATCGTCCGACTGTTTTCAATAACGCTTCCACTGTGGCAGCACCTGACAACATTGTTTCCAATAACTGGAACATCAACAACGGTGCATTTACTTCCGGTCAGCAATCCCCTTCTTTTAACCTGAATCAGATTCGGAATTATAACATACAATTGGTTGTAACTACTAATTCCGGCTGTAAAGACACGCTGACCAAAGTGCTCACCTTGCGGGATACTTTCAACGCAGCCATGCTGATTCCTACCGCGGCCTGTATCACGGAAAATCTTGTCTTTTCTGACCTTTCCAAAGGCGACAATATCGGTTATACCTGGACTTTCGGCGATAGTTTTTCGGGAAATGACAGCACTATTTCCTATGCATATACTACCGCCGGCAATTTCCCGGTAAAACTGGTAGTAGAAAACAGAAACTGCGGAACGGACAGCGTCATCCGCAACATCAACATCAAACCTTTACCGGAAATCAGCCTTCCTGACAGCATCGTCACCTGTCCGGATGAAATAAAAACCATCAAGGCTATCGGTACGTTTGATAGTGTAAGATGGAGCAACGGCACGAATACAAATCCAACTACCATCGATGGCAACAGTACATTGGTAAGTATTATCGCCTATAAAAACGGCTGTTCC
This sequence comes from Chitinophagales bacterium, assembly GCA_020848315.1. GTDB lineage: Bacteria > Bacteroidota > Bacteroidia > Chitinophagales > JADIYW01 > JADJSS01. Next base: position 687 of record JADLAH010000060.1, read on the forward strand.
GCAACGGATAGCATCCGAATCATCCCCTATTGCGAGGTATTTATTCCGACGGCTTTTTCGCCGAACAATGACGGACTGAATGATACTTACAATATCATGCCTTTGAATGTAATGTCTTATACTTTGCGCATTTACAATCGCTGGGGTGAATTGGTGTTTGAAACCAATGATGAAACAAAAGGGTGGGACGGAAAATATAAGGGCGATGTGTGTCCGACAGACAACTATATCTACTACCTTGATGGTATCAAAAAAGACAATGTAACTTTCAGTATGAAAGGAATACTGACTTTGTTGCGATAAGATTACAGCATTGTTTGTTCCGCTACGCTGGCATGTTCCGGATAATCGGTGGTATAATGTAATCCGCGGCTTTCTTTTCGCAGCATCGCGCTTCTGGTAATGAGATAGCCAATGGTAATCATATTGCGCAGCTCCAGTAATTGCGGGGAAATCGTAGTGGTTTCATACAACTCTTCCGTTTCCTTGAACAACAGATATAATCGCTCCTGCGCCCGTTTCAGACGGCCGTTGTTGCGGACAATACCCACATAACTGCTCATGATATCTTTCAGTTCTTTAATACTCTGCGTGATGATGACCATCTCTTTCGGATCGCTGGTGCCGTCGGCATTCCATTCCGGAAATTTTTGTTCAGGAAACTGAATGCTGTCGAGTCGGTCGCGGACATCGAGGAAAATGCGGTGTGAAAATACCACCGCCTCGAGCAGCGAATTGCTGGCCAGGCGGTTCGCGCCATGCAGTCCGGTATTACTGCATTCGCCGCAGGCATACAGATTCTTGATGGAAGTGCGGCCATACTCATCCACATTAATACCGCCGCACGCATAATGGGCCGCAGGCACCACCGGAATCATATCTTTGAATACATCAATACCGATGGATTTACATTTCTCATAAATATTCGGGAAATGATGGATGAAATTATCTCTGTCCATGTGGCGGCAATCGAGATACATATGATCATCCCCGCTTTTTTTCATTTCATTGTCAATGGCACGCGCCACAATATCGCGGGGCGCCAGTGAACCACGTTTGTCGTAATTTGCCATCAGGTCGCTGCCATCTTTAGTACGCAGGATGGCGCCATCTCCGCGCACCGCCTCTGTTATCAGGAAGTTGGGACTCACACCCGGCTCATACAATGCCGTCGGGTGAAATTGCACAAACTCCAGATTGGCCACTCTTCCTTTTGCACGATACACCATCGCAATCCCGTCGCCGGTAGCGATACTCGGATTTGTAGTTGCGCGATACACCTGACCGAATCCACCCGTCGCGAGTACGACAATTTTACTTTCGAGTTTTTCTATCTGATGTGTTTTCAGATTGAGTACATAAGCGCCGTAGCACTGGATATCGGAGGTAACGCGCGTAATAATTCTGCCGAGATGATGCTGTGTGAGCAGGTCTATGACAAAATGATGTTGTGATATCTCGATATTCGGTGTTTCGTGCACCTTTGCGAGCAAGGCACGTTCAATTTCCCAGCCCGTGATATCTTTGTAATGCAGCACGCGGTGTTCGGAGTGACCACCTTCGCGGCCGAGTTTGTAATCTCCTTCCGCTTCCTTGTCGAAGTTGGTGCCCCAGCTGATCAGTTCATCCACCCGCAAACGTCCTTCGCGAATCACGATGTCCACAATATCCTGATTGCAGAGTCCGTCGCCGGCAATCAGCGTATCTGAGATATGTTTTTCAAAATTGTCTTTTTCAAAATCCGTCACCACCGCAATACCGCCTTGTGCGTATTTTGTATTGCTTTCATCTTCATTGGCTTTGGTAAGAATAAGGATTTTCTTATCGGGAAACTGCGCAGCAGTTTTCAGCGCAAAACTAAGTCCGGCAATTCCCGAACCAATCACTAAAACATCAGTCATATTGTAAAAATAGTATTTAGCATGATTAGAGTTGTTAATTGTAATGGATTTTTGCGTTTTTTGTTTAAGTTTGACCATTATTTGACCCTTATCAAATGGATATTTCCTCCTACATCGATCACACCCTGCTCAAAGCCGTTGCCACTGAAAATGAGATTATCCAACTGTGCAATGAGGCCTTGGAATATCAGTTCTTTGCGGTCTGTGTCAACAGTAGTTATGTGCCGCTTTGCCAATCTGTGCTGCAATCATCCGCTGTGAAAACCGCGGCCGTCGTAGGATTTCCGCTGGGTGCATCCGATACGGCTACCAAAGTTTTTGAAGCCCAAAAAGCCATTGAAAACGGCGCAGATGAAATAGACATGGTCATACATATCGGAATGCTGAAGGACAAAAAAATGGCAGAAGTAGAACGCGAGATTAATGCCATTAAAACCGGCATCGGTGAGAAAATACTGAAAGTAATTATAGAAACCTGCTATCTCACGGACGAAGAAAAGAAAACCGCCACGCAGCTGACAGTAAATGCGGGTGCGGACTTTGTGAAAACCTCTACCGGATTTGGCACCGGAGGTGCCACGCTCGCTGATGTCGCGCTGATGCGGTCGGTGACAAAGGATTATATCAAAATAAAAGCCAGCGGCGGCATTCGTGATTTTGCAACAGCGCAGCAATACATCGCCGCCGGCGTTTCGCGCATCGGTACGAGCAACGGGATTCAGATTGTAAGCGGCATCAGTGGGAATGAAAATTTGTATTAACAAAAAAATCTAAAACATGAGTGTACATATCGGAGCAAAAAAAGGAGACATCGCGGAAACCATCTTATTGCCGGGCGATCCGCTGAGAGCAAAACATGTGGCGGAAACCTTCCTGCAGGATGCTGTCTGCTACAATGAAGTGCGCGGCATGTACGGTTTTACGGGCTATTACAACGGTAAGCGCGTTTCAGTGCAGGGAACAGGCATGGGCATTCCGTCGGCCTCCATTTATATCAACGAACTGATTCGTGAGTACGATGTAAAAAACCTGATTCGCATCGGCACGGCCGGCTCTCTGCAACCTCATATTCATGTGAAAGATGTCGTGATAGCGCTGGCGGCCAGCACCAACTCGGCGGTCAACTGGAACCGCTTCCGTGGATCGGATTTTGCACCTACCGCCGATTTCGATTTACTGCTGAAAGCTTATCATGCCGCCAAAGATTTAAACATTCCGATTAAAGCGGGCAATGTTTTGTCATCGGATGAATTTTATGACGACGACCCGGATTTCTACAAAAAATGGGCAGAATACGGCGTATTGTGTGTGGAAATGGAAACGGCCGCGCTTTATACTATTGCTGCCAAATACGGCGCGAAAGCGCTGGGCATTTTTACCATCAGCGACAGCCTGGTGACGAAAGAAGCGTGCTCCGCGGAGGAACGCCAGCATTCTTTCAATGATATGGTGAAAATCGCGCTGAATACACTGTAGTTATTCGCCGGCTTCTTCTTCCATTTCGCCTTTGGCGACTTTATCCAGCACTTCGTAGAATTCTTCCCCGAATTTGCGGATGATGGCGTCTTTCAGGAAAACATATACCGGCACTTTCAATTCCTTTCCCAGTGTGCAGGCATCGCTGCAGATATCCCACACGTCGTAGTTCATAGCCGTTACGCTGTCCATCGGTTTCAGCCGGATCGGATATAAATGGCAGCTGATGGGTTTCTGAAAATCCACCACACCGTCTTTCCAGGCTTTTTCAATAGCACAGGTAATGGTGCCGTCGCTTTCATAATTGACATACGCGCAGGCGGCGCCATCAATGAGTGGCGTGGCATAAGGCGTATATTCATCATCCGGCTCATCCACAAAAGTGCCCTGCGCCTCAATGGCCGCGATACCCTCCGGAGTGAGATAGGATTTTATTTTGGGGTAGATTTTTTTCAGGATTTTCGTTTCCGATTTTTCCACCGGAGCGCCACTGTCACCCTCCACACAGCAAATTCCTTTGCATTTTTTGATGTTGCAAACAAACTGCTTTTCTATCACATCGTCGCTGATTAATACGTCGTCTATCAGAATCATGTTTAAATTTTTTACCACTAAGGCACGAAGTACACGAAGCGGATTGTATATGTTTTGTTTTCTTAAGCTAAACGATATTTTTCACCACTGAGGCACGAAGTACACGAAGTGTTCTTTGTGTCTTAGTGGTTTACTTACCCAACACAAAGATAGCGGGTTTTTTATTCAAATCCGGTTTGCGTTTTTTCCATTCCGACAGCGGCAATGTTTTGATGAATTCGTCCTGCGCGGTGATGTTGCAGGCAATGCAGAGCATCGTATCGAACTTGCAGTTGCTGATAATTTCATCCAGCAGTTTCTGGTTGCGATAGGGCGTATCCATAAAAATCTGCGTAATGCCTTTTTTCGCCAGCGACTCCATTTGCTGCAGCCGTCCTTTGCGTTCGCCCGTTTCGATAGGCAGATATCCGTTAAACGTGAATTGCTGTCCGTTAAATCCACTTGCCATCAAGGCCATGATGATGGCACTCGGACCGGAGAGCGGCACTACTGTAATGTCCATTTCATGGGCCGCTTCTACCACCTTATTGCCCGGATCAGCGATGCAAGGCACGCCGGCTTCGCTCATCAATCCGATGTTTTTCCCTTGAAAAACTTCGGTCAGTATACTATCGTCAAAGCGGTAGTTCTGGTGTTTATCCAGTTCGACAAACGTGCAGTCGTCGATGTTTTTTTCCTTATACACCGCCTTGATGAAACGACGGGCGGTTTTGATATTTTCTACGATGTAGATATTGGTGTGTATGATCACTTCTCTGATATCGGGCGGAATCATGCCGAGGGAATTATCCGCTATCACCGTAGGAATCAAATATAAAACACCGTTTTGCATGGACAAAAATACCAAATAAGACAGAGAAATGCGGTACTTTTGGAAGTAATCATGCCGTTGTCTTTACATTACTATCTACACGAAGACGTCGTATTTCTTGCCAGAGATTTATTGGGCAAACTATTGGTGACGGAAATAGATGGTATCCGCACGGGCGGCATCATCACGGAAACGGAAGCATACAGCGAAACGGAAAAAGGGTGCCACGCCTACGGCCGTCGCAAAACGGAACGCACCAAAATCATGTTCGAAACCGGCGGACATTCGTATGTATATTTCTGCTATGGCATGCACCATCTGTTCAATATTGTCACCGGCCAGAAAGACACGGCACAGGCTGTGCTTATCCGCGCGATATGGCCAACCATCGGCATAACAGAAATCCTGCGGCGACGGAATAAAACGAAAGCGGATAAACAACTTTGCAATGGTCCCGGAAAGGTTTGCCAGGCTTTGGGGATTACCAGAGAACACAACGGTATACTGCTGAATGAAGCTACCGTGTGGGTCGAAAATCCGGGATTAAGCATTTGTTCGGAAGATATAAAAGTGACGCCGCGCATCGGCATCGACTATGCCGGAGCGGATGCGCATTTGCCGTGGCGTTTTGTGCTGTCTCTGTCGGAAATTGAAAAATACGTTGATAAAATCAATGCGCATCATTCGGGTTAATTTTCCCGTTATGACAGGTCATACAGCCTACTACGCCGCTGTTTTTGCCAAAATATTTTTCGTTGATTTCATTCGTCATCTGCATCATGTGGCGCGTAATTCTTTTTTCAGGCAAGGAATCGGAGGCCATATCTCCGGGAATGTGACAGTACGAACATTCCACTTTCAGCGATTCGCAATACATGGTCATCACCTCATCCAGTTGCTGTTCAGAAATGTCCTTAGGCAATATCTGCAGATTGCGG
>JADLAH010000061.1 GCA_020848315.1 Chitinophagales bacterium
AAATGGCATACACACACCGATTATCGTGATGAATCCGGATGTCATCGACTTTGACAGAATGCTGGAGAATCAGCTGGAACCGGAAATTTATTCGCTATATATTTTGCGGGAGCTGATACAGAAGTTAAAGGGGAAATCCATTTCCATTCACCTGAAACTCGAAACCGGCATGAACCGGCTTGGATTTGTGGAAGCAGACCTGCAGGATATGCTGAGTCTGTTGCGGGAACATCCGAACATCACCGTAAAAACTATTTTCTCGCACCTTGCCGCGAGTGAAGATGCGGGATTTGATTTGTTCACCCGACAGCAAATTGCCCACTTTGAAAATCTGTCGGGCAAGATTCAGCAAGCGCTGTCTTATCCTGTAAAACGGCATCTCGCCAATTCTTCCGGCATTATCCGATTTCCGGAAGCGCGGTATGACTATGTGCGTCTCGGCATCGGATTATATGGCGTGGACAGTTCCGGTACTATTCAGTCAAGCCTGCAAACTATTGGAAAGCTGAAGACGAGAATCGCGCAGATAAAATATGTAAAAGCGGGTGAATCGGTAGGTTATTCCAGAAAAGGAAAAACGGACAAGGACAGTAAGATTGCCATTCTGGCCATCGGGTATGCGGACGGCTACGACCGAAGATTTGGCAACGGCAACGGCGAGGTGTTTATTAACGGGCAACGGGCAAGTATTATCGGCAATATCTGCATGGATATGTGCATGGCCGATATCACACATATTGATGAAGTCAATGAAGGTGATGAGGCTGAAATTTACGGCAAGGAGATTTCCATCATCGAACAAGCGAAGAAAATAGGTACCATCTCTTACGAGCTGCTGACACATATTTCTTCCCGCGTAAAAAGACTATACTACCTTGATTAACCGGATAGTGGGCGACAAAAATATCACACGTCCTGATTTTCTTCGGCTGCCGATTCACCGGCTTCCGGTGTTTCAGAGGATGGCTCCTGTGCTGCTTCCGTATGTTCCGTGTCGTGGATGTTTTCTGAAACAGGTGTTTCCTCCTCTTGCTTTTCGGCCATTTCCTGCTCACGCTTCAATCGCTGCTGTTCGCGCTGCTCCTGCTGTTTCTTCTCTTTCTGGATTTCGTCCTTCAGCTGTTTGATGGTTTGCTGAATGCCCGCGATCTTCTGTTCCTTCTCCTTGATGCGTTCATGCAGATGGCTGAAACGCGTCTGCAACTCTTCTTCGGACAGTTTGCCGCGGGTATAGTGCTGCATTTTTTCCACCTGACTTTTGTAACTCTCCGCATCACGCTCAAGGGAATCTTTGAGGCCGCCGAGAATTTTGGTCAGCTGCGCAATACGGGAATTGGTTTTATTGATGGTTTCCGTCATTCTGTACTTCTTCAAATCATCGAAGATCGCATTGATCTCGTTGTACAGCTGGCGTTTTTGAGCCCATCGGATAGAGACGTCCTTGAGCGTGCCCTGCATTTTTTTCAGTTCATCAAAAATGAACTTCCACTGATCGGGATAGATGAGTTTATTGCGCAATTCCTCCACACGCTGGTGCAGATTTTTTACGAGCACCACATTGGCCTGATCTTCCTGCTCATGATGCAATCGTTTTACCGCTTTTAATGCATCAAAAATGCGGTTGATTTTATCTTTAAGAGCCGTAGTTTGTTCCCAGGAAATCTCATTTTTCTTCTGATAGAGGGAGATTTTCTCCCATTGCGCTTTGGTTTTATCCCACAGTGTCTGGTCATATGCCGCGAGCGTATCCGCTTTCTCGTCCAGCAATTTTATTTCATCTTCCAGCAACTGATTGATGCGGGCGCTCATCAGTTTCTTGCTCCATTTGTGCTGTGATTGCAGGATAATTTCCGGACGCTCCACTTTCACCTCTTCAGGCAGAATCGTATCCGTATTGGCATCCACTTCCCAGCGGATGGCATTTTCTGGAAAACTGAAATCGCCGCCGTTTTTCCATTCCGCAAAAAGTGCATCCTGCAAATCTTTGGTAACTTCCTCTTTTGGAAAAGCATGGATATAAATCTTAGCGGTTTCTTCCACTAAATGAATTGTAATGAGTGCCTGCCTGTCGGTTCCAATCTCACCCCATAATACTAGTCTGGTGTTCATGTGCTTGATTTATAAGCGAAATAAATTCGGCATGTTGGTGTTTCGTTTAAATAAAAAGCAGTTTGCAAATCATGCAAACTGCCTTACAAAAGTAAAAATATAGTTTAATAATTCAAAGTTGCTTTTTTTGTTTTTATCGTCTCGATAATTTGCTTTTGCAATATAATCTGTTGTTGTTTTGCGGCCTGATCCGCATCATTTTTGATTATATCCTGCTCAGTGTCTGCGATGGATTTCTTGTATTTTTCAATCGTTTTTAACTTTTTACTTTTGTCTTTTTCCAATGATTTTAAAGATTTCTCTAAACTTTTCAGCGCTTTTTCTTCTGCTTTGAGCTGATCTGAAACCGTAGACAACGCAACAGTTTGCGCAAAGTCTCTTACTTGAGCTTCCATGGCCAGATGTTGGTTCGGATAGGCATAAGAAGAAACAAACGCACCGCCAAGATCAGTAAAGAAGGTAACTTTAGCCCCTTTGTTAAATGGGACTACGATTACATAAATATCAACGGTATTATTGCTTACTGCATCAATCTGCGCGTTGTCGATGAAGACTTCCGAAGATTTTTTACTGCTTATCATTTTGCCTTTTACTTTTTTTCCGTAGCTTTTCAATGCATCCTTCACTTTGTCTACATCGCTGTTTGGCAAGGTAATTTCTATTCCATTTTGTTCCCCTTTGCTCATAAACTGTCTTACTTCATTTACTGTAAAAGCAGTTTGTGCATTTGCATTGAAAGAAATAAACAACATCAAGAAAGAAGAAAATAAAAATACATGTATATTTTTCATAAATAATTAAATATTGTTATAAAATAGCCAAATGGCATTAATTCAAAGACGCTCTTTTGGTTTTTACCGTCTCAATAATCTGCTGCTGCAGAGAGATTTGTTGTTGTTTGGCAGCCTGGTCAGCGTCGTTTTTAATAATATCCTGTTCCCGTTGCTGAATAAGCGCTTTTGCCTTCTCAATCTCTTTGATATAATCCTGTTTTTTCTCTACCAGATCTTTCAGGTCGCCGTTGATGGTTTTCAGGATTTTTTCTTCACTTTTCAGCTGTGCTTCCACCACATCAATCGCTCTGTCTTTAGCGAATTTTCTGATTAAGGCTTCCATGCCGGCATACTGTGTGCTGTAGGCAGATGAAGAAATAAAGGCGCCTCCCAAATCGGTGAAGATAGTCAACTTAGTTCCATTGTCTACCTGCGTCACAATAACGTACATATCAACTGTATTAGCGCTGACGGTGGGCACCTGTGCATTGTCAATAAATACTTCGGATGATTTTTTGCTGCTCACCACTTTTGCTTTCATTTTTTTAGCCCACTTTTCGAGTGCGTCTTTTGTGTCTTCAGGGGTGGAACCGGCGAGGATGATTTCCATTCCGTTTTGTTCCCCTTTACTCATAAACTGACGCACTTCATTCACGGTGAAAGTGTTTTGCGCTTTTACTGCTATTGCAGAAAAAAAGATTGCCGCCAATAATAATGGAATTCTTACTGCATTTCTCATCTTGTTATCTTTTTCGTATTTACTATTTGAATAATTAAGGTAGTACAAATCCAATGCCACTTTATTACAAAATTTATATCTACACTTAAATTTAATGCTGAATTTCCAATTTTTGTGATTTTCCTGTCATATTTCAGGGTTTATCCTGTAAAGATGTGCGGATAAATGCCTTCTGCCCGCACATCACCTCGATGTGTAATGTATTGGCCATCGTTTCTGATTTTGTGGAATATTCCACCTGCCATTCCTGTTGTGCCGTTTTCACCAGCCATTCATATTCCTGTCCGGAAAAAAGAGCGATGGAAAAGCGACCTGTAGCGTCCACATCCACTTCCCGTATTTTGCGTGAGGTAAGATTATACATGCGCAGACTTGCTCCCTTCACTGGCTGACCTGTCAGAGAATCTACGATACGCCCCTGAATCTGAATGATGACCGGCGACTGTACCGGCTGCACTGTCGCAGGTGCAGAAACGGGCACTATTTTCAGTGATACTGCCAGTGTATCTCCGACAGATGCCTGTAGCCAGGAAATAGATTGCACGGCATCCTTATATTGCTCTTTCTGTATTTCTATGCGGCCGTTTTTTTTGTCGGCTACCGCCAGATATGCCTCGCCATCATCGTTGGTAATACCTTCTCCGAGTAGTCTTTCTTCCGCAAAAAGTTTCCATGCCGCAAAACCCAATGGCTGCGCCGTCGCACTGTCTGTCAGTTGCAAACGAAGGGTAACTTGCTGCGGAACATATCGATATACATCAAATCCACCTTTCCCACCACTTCGATCAGAAGTAAAATAACCCGTCTTCACGGCAGGGTCAAAGATGATGCTCATTTCATCCGCTTCAGAATTAATAGGTGCCGGCAGCCATTCTACCGACTGCCAGCTATTGCCCTTGCGGGTGGCCTTGTAGATATCAAAACCGCCCGCGCCACCGGGTTTGTCGGAAACAAAAAACAATTGCTCTGTCTGGCCGGACAGCAGAAAGGGACTGCTCTCCGATGCGGTGCTATTGATACGGTCACCGGCATTCTCGGGCTTCGACCACTGTCCGTTTTCCAATTTGCTTTTCCAGATATCCATTTTCCCATAACCTCCGGATTGATTGGAGGCGAAATACAATTCATTTGCTTTAGCATTCAGCGCAGGTGTCTGCTGTATGCTGCCGGCCACATAATGTGGGAACGGACGCACATTCAGCAACTGACCACCCAGATAATCCGCCAGGAATATCTTCTGCAAACCATCCGGTTGCACGGCGGCGAAGGCGACCGTATTACCGTCTTTTGAAAACGAAATGGATCGGATATTCCAGGCTCCGACGCTGTTTTTATACACAGATACCGGCGGTGCAAACTGCTGATACTGTCTTACCACCTGCCACACCTGTGGCGCTCCCGTGTTTTCCCTGCGTATAAAAACAGGATGATTCCTCAGTACTGATATATAAGATTCATCCGAGCCGGTATTGTAGGCATAGTTGTCAAATTCGTAGGTGGCCATTTGCATGGACGACTGCAGCATCTGCTCGCAATGCGTGTACAATGTGTTTATATAAACAATATCTGTTGTCGCAGCATGTCTGAGAGCCACATTGTAAAAACGGGCGCACTGACCTGTGATGCGACATGCCTCCGCATAGGCGGTCAGCAGATTCTTCGATGTCGGGAGTATTGCTGAATCACGCTCAAACCATTGAATAGCTTTGGGGAAATCTTTACTGAGCACATACAACTCCGCAATCCGGGATGCAGTGATACCATTCGGATATTCACTCAGATAATACTGCAAGACTTTATCTGTTTCTCCCTGCAGGAGCAGCTTATTTATATAAAGCGAATCCCATTTTCTGGCATGCAGTGAAAGCCCGGTGCACAGCAATAGCAATATGAATAAACACTTTTTCATAGTCATGGTGAATTGTTTAATGCGCCTGCAGCCAGTCCTGACCGTAACCTGCTGATACTTCCAGCGGCACATGCAGTTTCATCGCATTTTGCATGCCTGACTTTACTATTTCTTCCACAATCTCTTTTTCAGGTATATACACATCAAACAATAGCTCATCGTGTACCTGCAATATCATTCTGGAGCGCAGGTTCCGCTTTTTCATTTCCTGATGAATACGAATCATGGCGACCTTAATCATATCTGCCGCTGTGCCTTGTATCGGCGCGTTGATGGCATTCCGCTCCGCGAAGCTGCGGATGGTATGGTTACCCGCATTGATATCGCGGAGGTAGCGCCGTCTGTTCAGCAGGGTTTCCACGTATCCTTTTTCTCTGGCCGACTGTATGGTATTTTCCATATATCGTTTGATGCCGTTGTACTTCTGGAAATACTGATCAATCAGATGGCCGGCATCGGTGCGCGGTATGCCCAGTCGCTGCGCGAGACCGAACGCAGAAATGCCGTAGATGATACCGAAGTTCACCATTTTAGCCTGACGTCTCATTTCGGAGGTTACTTCGCTGAGCGGCACACCAAAGACGTTAGAAGCGGTAGCGGTATGAATATCAATATGCTGATTGAAAGCTGCAATCATATTTTCATCCTCACTGATAGACGCTACGATGCGCAGCTCTATCTGGGAATAATCTGCCGAAAGTAGTAAGTGTTCTTTGTCTTTGCAGATGAAAGCCTGTCTGATTTTTCTGCCGCGCTCCGTTCGCACCGGAATGTTCTGCAGATTCGGGTTGGTAGAACTGAGACGTCCGGTGGCAGCAACCGCCTGATTGAAGGTGGTGTGCAGTCGCTGTGTTTTCGGATTTATCAGGGATGGCAGCGCATCGACATAAGTACTTTTTAATTTGGTCCATTCGCGGTAATCCAGGATTTTTTCCGCAATCGGATGTTCGTGCACCAGCTTTTGCAGCGTTTCCTCATCGGTAGAATATTGCCCTGTCTTCGTCTTCTTACCGGGATATTTTATTTTCATTTTCTCGAACAAAACTTCTCCGAGTTGTTTGGGTGAATCCAGGTTAAAATGTGCGCCCGATATCGCCATAATTTCTTCCTGCAGCATCAGAATATCGCGGCGCATTTCATCGGAATATTGTTTGAGAAAATCGGTATCTATCCGAACGCCCTCAAACTCCATATCTGTCAATACGGAAATAAGCGGCGCCTCCACATCGTAATATAATTTATGCAGGTGCGAATGGTCTATTTCCTTTCTGAATACTTCCTGTAACTGCCAGGTCACATCGGCATCTTCGGCGGCGTACTCTTTTATTTTCTCCAATGGCACATCGCGCATGGACAATTGTTTGGGACCTTTTTTCCCAATCAGTTCTTCAATAGAAACCGGAGCATATCCGAGATAATTTTCAGACAGCACATTCATATTGTGCTTGGTATCTGCATCCATCAGATAATGGGCAATCATAGTATCAAACAGCACGCCTTTTACTTCCACATCATACCATTTCAGTACGAGTTGGTCGTATTTGATATTTTGTCCGATTTTTACAATCTGCTCATCTTCCAGAATGGATTTAAAACGACTGACCAGTTGCTGCGCTGCTGTCCTTTCTGCCGGCACCGGAATATAATATGCTTCGTGTGCCTTTACGCTGAATGACATGCCGACGATTTCGCAGTTGTTGGCATCGAGCGATGTTGTTTCCGTATCGAAGGCAATACGCGAATGTCCGGATAACAACTTTATCAGTTCCGCTATCTTTTCCTCTGTATCTACCAGGTGATAGTGATGCGTTGTATTGTGTATATTTTTTCCGGCTTCCGCAGGCATCGGATCTTCCGCGGCGGTATCATCTCCGAACAAAGACGTTTGCGCGCTGTTGACCGGCGCTGTCTGTTTTTTGGTTGCCACTTCATTGATGGAATACTGGTCGCCGAGCAAGCGTTTGCCAAGCGTTCGGAATTCCAGTTCCGCAAATATCTCTGTCAGCTTTTGCTTATTAAATTCTTTGACGGCATACGCGTCTTCGTCCCATTCAATCGGGGCATCCACGATAACTGTGGCCAGTTGTTTGGAGATAAACGCCATTTCTTTATGTTCGAGCAATTTATCCTTGATCGCGCCTTTGACCTGATCAATATTGGCGTAAATATTTTCGATGGAACCAAACTGCCGTATCAGCATTTTTGCGCCCTTCTCGCCGATACCTTTTACGCCGGGAATATTGTCCACGGCATCGCCCCACAAACCAAGAATATCAATGATCTGTTTGGGATGCTGAATTTCCCATTTTTTCTTCATGTCGTGCACGCCAAGCACTTCGGCCGGTTTGCCCATGAAGGGTGGTTTGTGAATGAAGATATTGTCTGCCACGATTTGTCCGAGGTCTTTATCCGGCGACACGATATAGCATTCAACGCCTTCTTTGGCGGCTTTTTCCGCGAGTGTGCCTATCAGGTCGTCGGCTTCATAGCCATCCATCTCCACTACCTGCATATTCATGGCGCGCACGATTTCTTTGATAATCGGCACGGACCAAACGATGTCGTCCGGTGTCTCCTGACGGTTGGCTTTATAAAACTCATGTTCTGCCTGACGGTCGGTTTGCGCGGCAGCATCAAATACAACAGCAATATGCGTCGGGTTGTATTTGGTTTTGATTTCCCACAATGTATTGATGAAGCCGGAAACAGCTGACACGTTTTGTCCCTTGGAATTCATCAGCGGATTTTTCTGCATAGCAAAATAAGCCCGGAAGATGAGCGCGAAGGAATCGAACAGATATAGTTTTTTCATAGTGTAGATTTTACGAACCACTTGTATTGCCGGAGTTGGTCCACATTAAAATTATTGAGCCAGCAACGCTTCCCAATATTCCGCTGCTCTGCGGGTGTGCGGAATACAAATACTGCCACCCACCAGATTGGCGATGGCAAATACTTCGTATACCTGTTCTGTGCTGACACCCTGTTCATGGCATTTGCCCAGGTGATATTTGATGCAGTCATCACAACGCAGCACCATAGAGGCTACAAGCCCCAGCATTTCCTTGGTTTTTGCATCGATGGCGCCATCCGCATAGGCATGCATATCGAGATTGAAAAATCTGTTGAGCGTGAGATTTTTCTGCCCCAGAATAACTTCGTTCATTTTAGAACGATAGTCATTAAATTCCTGTATTAATTCTGACATAAAAAAAGACTATTATCTGTCAAAATTACGACAAATAATAGTCTTATAAATTGTTTTGAAAAAGTAAGTGGATTATTTTTTCTTTTTCGTTGTTTTGCGAACAGTAGACCATTCATCGAACAGTTCAATACCTTTGTTCATTGCGTCTAAACGCTCATAATTCAACGAATAGAAAATCTTCTTACCATCTCTTCTGGTACGAACCACGTCTACGCCTCTCAGGATCTTAAGATGCTGGGATGTGATAGATTGTTCGATTTTCAATGTGTTGTAAATTACATTTACATTCACTTCTTTTTTCTCGTGGATCAGTTTGATGATTTTTAATCTCAGATGGTGAGCCACTGCTCTCAAAAGCTCTGCTGCTTTTTCGATTTTTTCGGTTTGAAATTCAAAATTTTCCATAAAATATTTACAATTTAGTTCACCACAAATATAAGCATTTAGTTTTAACAAATGCAAGTATTATGTTGATTAAAATCAAAATATTTAACAAAAAATAAATCCAGAGACCTATTTTGTGGATAATTTATACAAAAAACTACCCCACGAGTTCTTCTGTGAGCCTGTTGATTTCTTCCAACCTGCTGTGATCGAGTGAATAGTAGATGTATTTACCATCCCGTGTGGTGGTTACGATGCCCACTCTTCTGAGCATGGCGAGATGTTGTGAAGCTACCGATTGCTCCAATCTTAAACGCACATATAAATCCGTTACGGTAATCTTACCTTCCTGATGAATGATTCGGATCATTTCCTGACGGAGTTTGTGGTTCACCGCACGCAGTACGAGAACGGACTTGCGCAATATTTGAAAATCGATGTTCAGTTCTTTCGGCATACTTATTGGATTATTCACTGTCATACCTTTTATTTTTTCTGATGAATAGATTTTTTTAGATTTCTACCCATTAGAATATTTTTTTGCAGAAAAGGTTGCATGAAAAGGCATTACAAATAAAATTTATTTATTAGCGGGCGTATAAAACGCCTTTGAGTAATGTGGTTCGTAATAGGCAATATCTTCTGTTTGCCCGTTCTTCCATCTGTTATATGCTATGCGGCACATATCTGCAGCGGCAGGCTGAAAGTCCTGCATGATATCGGACCGGCTGCCCGCCATATATGCGGATGCCTTAAATGCGCCATTACCAAACAACAGTATTTTATCCTGCTTCAGCCAATCGGGAAAGGTTTCATCAACAATCAGACTGCTGAAGGACTGCCGTACTTCCGCGGTTGGTGAATATATACCGGTGAATACTTCCATGCGGCGCGCGTCTATCATGGGCATATACGCATCGAAGCCGGTTTTTCCGTATCTGTTTTGTATGCCTTCCACCATGGCTTCAAAGGATGGAACGGCTATGAGCGGAATGCTTAACGCAAAACAATATCCTTTAGCCGCCGCCACGCCGATGCGCAAACCGGTATAAGAACCGGGACCGGCACTGACGGCCACCGCCTGCAGGTCGGAAAACCGGAGACCCGCCGTTTGCAACAGGGCATGTACCTGTGTATGCAATACATCTGCGGCTTTGTTGGCCTGCGGAATCGTTTGCTCTGCCATGCAAACACCGTTATCAGAAATCGCAACAGAGGTGACGCCGTTGGCCACTTCAATGCATAAAATAAGAAAATGACTGTCGGACAAGTGGATTATTTTTTTGCAGATAAAATTGACGTATAGCGGGCATTATCCATTAATACTTCCAACGCCTTTTTGATATCAATATCTTCCTTCAGGCTATTGGCAATTCTGCCTTTTTCATAAGTATAACGACTTACAATTTCCTGTTCCAGCAATCGCTTGATTTCCGGCTTGAACTTCTGTAAATCCTTCGACTTATCGTGTTTTACCTGATCTTCCAGCGTGGTAATCAGCTGCTGTACTTCCGGAGAATAACTATCCGCCTCCATTGATTTTTTCAGTTCTTTCAGCTTGTATTCCGTGTTGGTGGTATATTCATATTCTTTGCCCTTCAGAAAATCAGCAAACTGCGTATACTCTTCATCCGTCATCGTAAATTTATCGCCGTCGCGCAGGGTAGCGTGTTCAAACTTATATTTATTCGCAAAATCAAACACATGGTTATTGTTGTACAATGCGAAAGTGATAGGCGCTGCCTTTTCCGGTTCTGTTTTAATATCCGGTTCTATGCCTGCGCCGTCTTTAACAACACGTCCTGCTTTTGTCTTGAATTCCTTGCGCAGGGAATCCGGCAATGCGGAAGCCACGCCATCTTCTCCACGGTGAGAATAGTCGATGCGCTGAATGCAACGTCCGCTCGGAATGTAATATTTGGAAATCGTGACTTTCAGTTTTGATTTATACGCTACCGGTTTCGTCACCTGCACCAAACCTTTGCCATAGGTATTCTGACCGATAATTACACCGCGGTCCAGATCCTGCATGGAGCCGCTCACAATTTCGGAAGCGGAAGCGGATCCTTCATCCGTGAGCACAACCAGCGGAATCTCAGTATCTACGGGCTTTCCGGTGGTGGTATACTGGAAATTGGCATCCGCAATTTTGCCTTTAGTATTGACTATATTGACGCCCTTATCCACAAAAGTATTGCAGATACTGATGGCCTCATTGAGCAAGCCACCGCCATTTCCGCGCAAATCGAGCACCACACCTTTCAAGCCTGTGTTCTTTTTCAGTTCACGCAGGGCATCCTGTACTTCCTGCGAGGAATTTTCGGTAAAGCTGGTCAGTTTGATATATCCCACCTGCTCATTCAGCATGCCGGAATAGGGCACACTCTGAATTTTTATCTCTTCGCGGTTAAATACAAAGGTGAGTTCTTGATTGGAAATCGCCCGTTTAACGCGGACGGTTATTTTGGTGCCCGGCTCTCCTTTCAGCAGTAGGCTCACTTCATCCGAATTATATTTAGTAGCCGTTTTTCCGTCTATTTCCAGAATCGCGTCTCCCACCTGCAGTCCCGCTTTCTGTGCCGGAAAACCTTCGTATAAGTCCGTGATGATGACGTAATCATTGAGCTTGCCGATACGCGCTCCGACGCCACCGTATTTACCGGTGGTCTGCAACTGATATTCATCCAGATCCGCGCCGGTGATATAATTGGTAAAAGGATCGAGTCCTGCCAGCATTTTGGTGATACCATCGGTCATCAGTTTATTCGGATCGATATCATCCACGTAGTAGGTATTCAGTTCGCGGTAAAGCTGCGTGAAAATTTCCATATTCTTGGCTATCTCAAAATAGCGGTCTTTGTCAGCCGCTTGTACAGACAACACTATACACAACAAGCCTATGGCAAATATTTTTTTCATGTTCGAATTTTAAAAAGTTGTTCAGAAATTAAAACTACTAAAAATAGCTTTGCGGAATGGTTAAAAAATATAAATAATTCAGGGCACAGGATCATAGCCGCTGCCGCCCCAGGGATGACAGGAAAGGATGCGCTTCACCGCGAGATAGCCGCCCTTGAACAGTCCATGTTTCTGAAGCGCTTCAATCGCATAGGTAGAACAGGAAGGCTGATAACGGCACTTACCCGCACCCAGCATCGGAGAGAGCGTATATTTGTAAATTCTGATCAGCAGAATAAACGGGAATATCAATATCTTTTTGAGGAACTCCATTCAGCTAACAAATATCGTGATAAAAAACATCAAAATGCTTTAAATAGTTGCAGTTACATCCAATTATCGCATGCAATTATTACTTTTATGTTCATTATATACCGGTTTTATATAATTCAGTATTTTGAAAAAGAATATCTCAGCCATATTGATTTTGTTTCTTGTCGTGTTCACAGGTATGGGCAAAGGCACGCTGTATCAGTCTTTCTTCGATTATCGCAATGTCAATACCGCCACATTTCTGACGATGGAGGGTTGGAACAATGAACAGAAGCATGTGCTGACCATCTTAAAACACAGTTTCGAATTAAAGGATATTGTCAGCACGCCGCGGGATACGGCTTTTCGGTGGAATGGCATGAAAGGACAGAAAAGTTTGTATAGCAAAGATTCGCTCATCCTGTTTTTTCTGCGACCGGATGATGCCGTGCAACGTCCGTGTATACTGCTGACACACGGCAATGCCGCAAAATACCGCAGCAGCTGGAGTGAGTATATGCATTTCCTGTGCATTGACCTGGTGATGCGTGGCTATGCGGTGGCCTACTACGAAAATCCGAGCAGTCAGGATGCTGGCATGATAAACATCAACATGCCGGAACAGCAGGTGCAATTATTGTCGCGCCCGCGCAATGCCTTTTACCGTGGGTTTCAGGCTGCCGTCGCGGCACAGCAATATGTGATTGCCCACCGCGAATCTTTGCAGGTCGATACTTCGCAGTTAATGGCCGGTGGATATAGTTTCGGCGCATTCTGTTCGCTGATGCTGGGCAGTGCGGACACCACACGCAACTTCCGCGACACCCTTTTTGACGCGCAGGGAAACTATACTGCCAATGCGCGTTATGATATCCCGTATACAAAAAATATCCGGCGTGTATTCAGTATCGGTGGTGGATTGCCAAAAGACGATACCGTCTTTTACAACAGCAGCAGAATGGGACAGTTTATAGACAATGGCGATGCTCTTCAGCTACTGTTTCTGCACGGGCGCACAGATAATTTTATCTCATTTGATCTGACAAAAGTGGGCGAATCCGCGGAGGACACGCTCTATTTTTTTGCGGAAGGTCCCCGTGCCATACAAAATCAACTCAGAGAGAAAAACATTCCTGTAGCCACACGCACTTTTGTCAACTGCCGCGGTGGTCATCAGTTTGTCACTTCCGTGTGCAGCTATGACAATCCGTATTGTATCGAGCAATTTCAATGGCCGCATTTACTGAAACCACCTGATAGTCCGCTCTCCGACACGAATGCCTATTTTAAAGATGCATACAGAGACACGCTACTGCATTACATCAGCTATATGCTGACGCAAACAGATGATATGGGATTTGTGATTGGTGATTTTCTGCGCGAAGCAGTGCTGCAAGCACCCGGTCTTTTCGGCAATCAGTATTATTTTATAGAACCGGAAAATGCGTACAGCTACAACACCCCGCAAGGACATTACCGCGTTAAAGAATTAGACTGTGAGGGTAACAGCATTCCGGTGTCCATCCGGGAAGACAAGTCTTCTGCAGATGCCGCAGTAAAAATATTCCCCAATCCGGCGACAGATATCCTGTACCTCCAATCGGAAGATGCGATGGAAAAAATATCGCTGTACACAATTACCGGACAATGGCTGCAGGATTTTCATCCGGACGGAAATATCGCCAGCTTGCCGGTTGACGACCTTCCCGCCGGGACTTATCTTTGTGTGATTACGCGAAAAAACGGGATTACGGTGCGTCCGTGGCAGAAATTCCGGTGAGCAGTGCCGGCAATAATTTCTTTATCGCCATATCTATTTCTGAAAATGTTGCCATTCGCTTTTGATGGAAGCTAAATAAAAGAATGACCTTCTTTTCCTGTAGTTGTTCGTACAACTCCGGCTTTTGCAGCCTGACACTCTCGCGCATCAGCCGCTTGATTCGGTTCCGGTCGGTGGCCAGCGGGAAAATGCGCTTGGGAACCACAAATGCAAATTGCGCCCGGAAGGCGCAATCTGCTGATAGTTCTTTATAATAAATTCTTATTGTAGTGTTTTGGACAAAAGATTTAGTGCTGAAAAGCTGTTCAATTAATTTTCTGCTCTTCAGTTTTTCATCTCTGGAAAACGTGTATTGTATAGGTGTATCCGTTTCAGATATTATTTTCCTTTTCTTTCGTCAGAAATAGACAATTTTTTTCTGCCTCTCGCTCTGCGCGCGTTCAATACCGCACGACCACCTTTCGTTTTCATACGCTCGCGGAAACCATGCTTGTTCTTTCTTTTTCTTACGGATGGTTGAAACGTTCTTTTCATCTTATTTCAATTAATAGCTTTTATCAATAAAAAAGAGCCGCAAAATATGCTCCGCAACTCGTCCCGGTCAATTCGGGATGCGAAGATAGGGTATTATTGGCTAATTTTAAAGGGAAAACCATTGAATTTGCATTTTTAGGGCAGAAAATCAATAATTTAACCTTTAAGCAAACTTGTAGCAGACCCATTCCGCTGTTAAACAATGACTTATGAACCTGTTTAACGGTTCATGGTCATCAGGAACTCTTCGTTGCTGCGGGTGCCTTTCATCTGTTGCAAGAGGAATTTCATGGATTCCTCCGCGTTCATATCCGCTAGGTGATTGCGCAACACCCACATTTTCTGCAATGCTTCCTTGTTCAGCAACAGGTCATCGCGGCGCGTGGAAGAAGATACCACGTCGATGGCCGGGAAGATACGTTTGTTGGACAATTTGCGCTCCAGCTGTAATTCCATGTTACCAGTTCCTTTGAACTCCTCGAAGATTACCTCGTCCATTTTGGAGCCGGTATCTGTCAGTGCAGTAGCAATAATGGTGAGGGAACCGCCGTTTTCAATATTTCTGGCAGCCCCAAAGAATTGTTTCGGTTTATGCAAGGCGTTGGCTTCCACACCACCTGACAATACCTTACCGGAAGACGGCGCTACTGTGTTGTAGGCACGTGCCAGTCGAGTGATGGAGTCAAGCAGAATAACCACATCGTGGCCGCATTCCACCAGTCGTTTTGCTTTCTGCAACACGATACTGGCCACTTTCACGTGGCGGTCTGCCGGCTCATCGAAGGTAGATGCTACCACCTCAGCATTTACACTGCGCTGCATATCGGTCACCTCTTCCGGACGTTCATCTATCAGCAAAATGATGAGATATACTTCCGGGTGGTTTTTAGCGATGGCATTGGCAATATCTTTCAGCAACATGGTTTTACCCGTTTTCGGCTGCGCCACAATCATACCGCGCTGTCCTTTTCCAATTGGAGTAAATAAATCCACGATTCGGGTAGAATAGTTATTCGGCTCCAGGAATAAATCGAGTTTTTCCTGCGGGAACAACGGCGTCAGATAATCAAAAGGCACGCGGTCTCTGATTTCCTGTGGTGTTTTTCCATTGATGGATTCCACTTTCAGCAGGGCGAAATACTTCTCCCCTTCTTTCGGTGGACGAATAGCGCCGACGATGGTATCGCCGGTTTTCAATCCCACCATTTTTATCTGCGACGGAGATACATACACATCATCCGGAGAAGACAAATAGTTGTAGTCGGAAGAACGGAGGAAACCGTAGCCTTCCGGTATGATTTCGAGTACACCTTCGCCGAAAATAGCTCCATCCAGGTCGATATTAAAATCTACTTTTTTCTCTGCCGGAACAAATTCTGACGGAGCGGATGTAGCTTGCATACCTTCTTCCGACGGAGCTTCCTGCTGTGGCCGTCTGTGTTCTCTTGGTGGTTGTTCTCTATGTTCTCTGTGTTCCCTTGGTTCGCGCTGTTCTCTGTGCTCTCTCGGTTGCTGTTCACGCTGCTCGCGGTGTTCGCGTGGCGGCTGTGGTCGCGGTGCTTCTGCCGCTGCCGGAGCCACATGTTCTGTATTTATTTTTTCTCTTACAAACTCCTGACGTCGGGCATTATGATCGGAAAATGGATTCTCCTTTTTCACCGGAGCCACTTTCTCGGCAGGTTTTCTCGGAATGCGTACTCTTTCCTTCTTGGCCTTCGGAGCACCTTCGTCCTCGGCAGCGCTTTCCGCAACTGCTTCCGCGGCATTCACTGCTGCCACGGACTCCTGCACACGGGGTTGTTCCTGCTCTTCTTTTGGGTCTTGCATAGATTGTTGTTTATGAATAAGCTCTATCAGCTCACTTTTTTTTGCTTTCGAAATTTTAGACTTGGGAATGAGCAGTTTTTCTGCCATTTCTTTCAATTCGGGCAATAACATTTCATTTAAAACGGAAATATCGTACATACTTCAAACTTGTTAATTTGGGGAAAAGGGAAACATTAAATAAATGGATGGTGGTGTTTATTATTGCTCAATAATACACCGATTGGTACTGATTGATAATGCAAAGAAACAAAAAAAATGCAATTCCCGCTCGATTTATGTTACTTTTTTTTGAAAAGTGATGATTTTGAGTACAGTTTCAGTAATCACTGTCTACTAAAACCTATCTTTGCATGAATTCAACTGATAGTATGCTGACGATTGACCAATTAAGAAAAGACCCTGCATTTGCGAAAGAACGCCTGGCGCATAAGCATATAAAAGACCTGCATCTCGTGGATGAAATCATCGCGCTGGATGATGAACGAAAAGCCATCAAAACCAAACTAGACGGACTGCTGGCGCAGCGCAACGCGTCGTCCAAAGAAGTGGGCAACCTGATGAAACAGGGCAACAAAGAAGGTGCGGAGGAACTGAAACAGCAGATTGCTGCCGTGAAAGAAGAGGCCGACCTGCTCGAAGCGAAAGTGAATGAGGTGGAAAACAGCCTGTTTGAAAGACTGGTGACGTTGCCCAATTTCCCGAATGCCATCGTGCCGAAAGGCAGCAGAGCGGAAGACAACCTGATTACGTTTACCGTAACAGAAATGCCGCAACTGCCGGCCAACGCACAGCCACACTGGGAATTGGCGAAAAAATACAATATCATTGATTTTGAACTGGGCAATAAGCTGACCGGCGCCGGATTTCCGGTATATAAAGGCAAGGGCGCCGTATTGCAGCGGGCATTGATTGCCTTCTTCCTGGACAAAGCCGCTGAGGCGGGCTATCAGGAAGTACAGGTGCCGCATATGGTGAACAAGGATTCCGCTTTTGCCACCGGACAATTGCCGGACAAGGAAGGGCAGATGTACCACGTGACACTGGATGATTTTTACCTGATTCCGACAGCGGAAGTTCCTATTACCAACATGTACCGCGATGAAATCATCGATGAACGCCAACTGCCTGTAAAGAATGTGGGCTACACGCCGTGTTTCCGCCGCGAAGCGGGCAGCTACGGCAAGGACGTGCGTGGCCTGAACCGCCTGCACCAATTTGACAAAGTGGAAATCGTGCGCATCGAAAAACCGGAAAATTCCTATCAGGCGCTGGAGGAAATGCTGAAACACGTGGAAGGTCTCTTGCAGGCGCTGGAGTTGCCGTATCGCATCCTGCGTTTGTGCGGCGGCGATATGACTTTCTCTTCCGCGCTGACTTACGACTTTGAAGTATATTCCGCGGCACAGGAAAGATGGTTGGAAGTAAGTTCGGTGTCCAACTTTGAAACCTTTCAGGCGAATCGTCTCAAGTTGCGCATCAAAGACAGTGAGAACCGGAAAGTGCTGGCACACACGCTGAACGGAAGCGCGTTGGCACTGGCCAGAATTGTGGCCTGCCTGCTGGAAAACCACCAGACCGAAGACGGCATCCGCATACCGAAAGCG
>JADLAH010000062.1 GCA_020848315.1 Chitinophagales bacterium
CCGACCCGATTCAGGTGCTGAATGAGGCCAAACAATATCCGTCCTTTGCGGAAAGAAGACTCGTCATTGTGCGCGAAGCACAGGACTTCAAAGTCAAGGATTGGGAAATCTTTGAGAAATACCTCGAACATCCCGTCAGTTCGTCTGTGCTGGTGTTTGTACACAAAAATAAAACACTGGACAAGCGCACGAAGATTGCGAAAGTCTTAGAAAAGCAGACAGTATATTTTGAATCCAAAAAGATTTCAGATGACCAGTTGCCTGCATGGATTTCGGATTATGTGAAAAACACCAAATTCGGTATCACTTCGGATGCGGCCCGTATTATTGCGGAAAACATCGGCAATGATTTATCCCGAATTGCCAATGAAATTGACAAGCTGTCGGTGATGCTGGCAGAAAACGCGCAGATTACGCCTGAGCTGATAGAGCTTTATATCGGCATCTCCAAAGAGTATAATGTTACGGAGTTTGTGAAAGCGGTAACCACCCGCGATTTTTCCAAAGCCATGCGCATTATTCTATATTTCGAGAAAAATCCAAAAGCAGGCCCCGCCATTCAGATTATCGCGTTTCTTTACAATTTTTACAGCAAATTATTTGTGGTACAAAACAGTACACCGCAGGAAGCCTCGGCAGGACTGGGTTTTAAAAACGGCTGGATTCCTGATGACATCAAAGGTGGCGGAAAATACTTCCATCCGCAGCAGACGATGCGTATCCTCGAATTGCTCTGTGAATACGACGCGAAAGCAAAAGGGCTGTACGCCGCACACCTCAGCAACGCCGATTTGCTAAAAGAGCTGGTCGTTAAAATACTTCGTTAATGCTTATTCAAAATAGCGCTCAATCGCAGTGTCGTACAATTCTTTGTATGCCGCTACGCTGCCGAAATGCTGTCCGTCAATAACCACATCACTACCTTTAACAATTCCGAGTGCACGATATTCAGCACCTGTATTTTTCAAAGCTGTTTCAAATGCTTCTTTTTTATCCGGCGCAACAGAAACCACTACGCGGCTTTGTCCTTCGCCAAACAGACAAGCATCTTTGCGGATGCTGCCACAGGTAGTAATATCAAAGCCCAGATGTCGCGACATCGCACTTTCCAACGCGGCGATAAATAAACCACCTTCGCTGATATCGTGGCAGGATTGGATCAGTTGCTGTGCAATGACAGCACTCACTGCATCCTGTACTTTCGCTTCTTCCTGTAAGTCGAAATGCGGAGCCGGTGACAAGGCCACTTTGTGATAATCATAAAGATATTCGGAGCTGCTGATGTCATTTTTGCAGGAACCGATGAGATAAATCAAATCGCCTTCCTGTTTGAAATCCAGCGTCATGATTTTGTCAACATCTTCAATTAATCCCAGCATACCGATGGTTGGCGTTGGGTTTACCGCTCTGTTTGGTGACTGATTATAGAAGGAAACGTTTCCGCCGGTGACCGGTGTTTCAAATTGCAGACAGGCATCGCCCATACCTTGCAGGGCGTGCACGAAGTTCCAGTACACTTCCTCGTCGTACGGATTACCAAAATTCAGGCAGTTGGTAATCGCGAGCGGTTTGGCACCTGTACACACGATATTTCTCGCTGCTTCCGATACGGCAATCGCGCCGCCTTTGTAGGCATCCGCATGCACATAACGGGAATTGCAATCCACTGTCACCACCAAACCTTTCTTGGAATGTTTCAGGCGAATCACAGCAGCATCACTCGGGCGGTTGCTGCTGGCATTATTAACGCCCACCATGGAATCGTATTGTTTATAGATAAAGCGCTTGGACGCGATATTCGGATTTTGTACCAGATGCTTTGCCACCACGGTCAAGTCTTCCGGCTGACTGATCTGCTCAATGGAAAACTGATCGCGCTGCGCGTGGTAGGATGGCTGCTTGTATGTTCTGTGATATACCGGAGCACCACCGCCCAGCACCAAAGTATCGGCAGGTACTTCCGCCACCAGCTGATCGTGCATATAGTACTGAATGAGATTGCCTTCAGTCACTTCACCGATTACGGCGCAATTCAAATCCCATTTTTCAAACACCGCTTCCACTGCAGCTTCTTTGCCTTTTTCCACCACAATCAGCATACGCTCTTGTGATTCGGACAGCAATATTTCAAAAGGCTGCATGTTTTTCTGGCGGGTAGGTACTTTATCCAGCCAGATTTTCATACCGTGTTTGCCTTTGGCGCTCATTTCATTGGTAGAGCAGGTGATACCTGCCGCTCCCATATCCTGCATGCCCACGACGGCACCGGTTTTAATTACTTCCAGCGTAGCTTCGAGCAGTAACTTTTCTGTGAACGGGTCGCCCACTTGTACTGACGGAATTTTATCTTCAGCATCTTCTCCCAAATCCTCCGATGCAAATGTTGCACCGTGAATACCATCTTTTCCGGTAGCGGCGCCGACGATGTACACCGGATTGCCGACACCTTCGGAGGTAGCGGAGATGGTTTCTCCCACACGCACAATACCCACGCTCATGGCATTCACGAGCGGATTCACCTGATAGCAGTCGTCGAAATATACTTCACCGGCTACGGTTGGCACGCCGAAGCAGTTGCCATAATGAGAAATCCCTTTCACCACGCCTTTCAGCAGGTGCTGGGTGCGCTTGTTGTCGAGGTTGCCAAAACGGAGCGAGTTGAGGGAAGCCACAGGGCGGGCGCCCATTGTAAAGATATCGCGGGAAATACCGCCCACACCGGTAGCAGCTCCCTGGAAAGGCTCCACCGCACTCGGGTGATTGTGAGATTCTATTTTAAAAGCACAGGCCCAGCCATCGCCGATATCTACCAGTCCGGCATTTTCCTCTCCGGCTTCCACGAGCAGGGCTTTCCCTTTGCGGGGCAGTTTTTTCAAATATACAATAGAGTTTTTGTAGCTGCAGTGTTCACTCCACATAACGGCATAAATACTCAATTCTGTAAAGGTGGGAATGCGACCAAGGATATCCTGGATTTTCTGATATTCTTCCGGTAATAATCCTAATTCTTTGGCAATTTTTTCGTTCACTGGGGGCTGATGTACGGGCGTAGACATAAAGTTAAATTCTTCCCAAAAATAACGAATTCCAAGCAACCAAAAAGTAAAAGTTATTATCATTAGAATAAATTCTGTATTTTTATTTCGCGATTGCTATGATACTGGAAATACTGACCCCTATTTTCTTCTTTTTGCTATTATTCTGGATAATTGGAAGCAAGTATTTCTTTCAGTCTAAAACTATTTCCAAACAAATCCTGTTACTCGGCTTCACACTGAAAGCACTCAGCGCATTACTGTTCGGCTATTTCTTCAAAACAGGCATCCTGACCGGCGGCGATACCTATCTGTATTTTAACGATAGTGCAGTAGTCTACAATACGCTGTTTACGGATCCTATGATTTTCCTGAAACTGCTGATTGGCTCCAACGATTACACACCTGTGCCGCAAGCCATTGCGCCCTATACAGACAAAATGCATTTCTGGTTTGACAGCAGCAATTATTTTATGGTAAGGGTGAATGCCTTTTTGCGCATTTTTTCTCTGGGCGTGTATAATGTACATGCCATACTGTTTGCTTTCCTTTCTTTTATTGGCACTTACAATCTTTATCTGTTTTTTGAGGAAAAGGTGTTCAGCAAGAGAGTACTGCAGTTTATATTGTTTGGCATCCCGTCTATCGTTTTCTGGACTTCCGGCGTACACAAGGAAGCTATTGTCATCTTTGCGCTGGGCATCATATTATATAATCTGGATAGAATGCTGCGGGCTTCCTTCACCAGAAGAAATGTACTGTATGCGATTATAGGATTAGTGGTACTGGCCTATATCAGAGCCTATCTGCTGGCCTTCCTGCTGCCGCTGATGACAGCCGTTATTATCTACAGCCGAATGGAAACCAAACAACCAACGGTCAGAACCTTTGCGGTGGCCATCGCTTTTTTTGCCGGTCTCGCGCTGTTCATTGATTACAGTACGCCCAACATCAGTTTTACCAACGAATTCCTGACCCGCCGGTCTTATTTTTTAAATACCTTACCGGGAAATATGACATTCGATGTACCGAAGACACCGGCCAATCTACAGGAACTAGCCTTATTGTTGGTAGAAGCCATCGTCAATCCATTTATCCGGCCATTGCCAAGCGATTGTAATGTTTTCCTGTCTTATCTGGCGGCACTTGAAACCGTGTTGCTGCTGTTTGTCATTGTGACATTGCTGATTACCACCAGAATTAAAAATATCTCTCAGAACCCTTATGCGATTTTCTCCATTCTCTTCGGACTTAGTATCCTGTTTTTCATTGGATTAATTGTCAATAATTCCGGCGCGATCGTACGATATCGTTCTATCGCTATTCCATTTATTTTAATAGGATTATGCCTTTCTAAAAAGGAAAGTCATAAAAAAGTAAAGTTTTCATCCTAATTTAATGTAAAACTTTCTGATTCGCTTTTAATCTTGCTTTTTTTTTATCAATTTAGCATACAAACAAAGAAAGTATGTCAAAAACAAGATTTAATGCCTTATCCGCATTTGCATCCAGACCAAAACTGAATGTAGAATTACCTTCAGAAAAGATTTCTGATTTCTTCGCGACAGCTGTTTTCGGCGATAAACAAATGCGCGAATATCTTCCGTCAGATGCCTACAAAAAGCTGGCAGCCTGCATCCGCGACGGCAAGAAAGTAGACAGAGATATTGCAGATCAGGTAGCAACCGCCATGAAAGCATGGGCGATGAAGCAGGGCGCTACTCACTATACACACTGGTTTCAGCCACTGACCGGCACTACAGCAGAAAAACACGATTCATTCTTTATGCCGAAAGGCGGCGGTGGCGTGGAAGAATTCAGCGCCGAGTCGCTCGCTCAGCAGGAACCGGATGCATCATCATTCCCATCCGGTGGTATCCGTGCTACTTTTGAAGCACGCGGCTACACGGCCTGGGATGCTACTTCTCCGGCATTTATCATGACGGTAGGCAATGGAAAAACATTGTGTGTTCCTACCATCTTCATCTCTTATACTGGCGAAACGCTGGACTTTAAAGTTCCTTTGCTGAAATCTATTCAGGCGTTGGATCACGCGGCAACGGAAGTAGCGCGCTATTTTGACAGAGACGTAAAACATGTATCTACTACATTGGGCTGGGAGCAGGAGTATTTCCTCGTAGACTCCGCGATGTATTATGCACGTCCTGACCTCGTGATGAGCGGCAGAACCCTGCTTGGTCGTCGTTCTCCGAAAGGCCAGCAGCTGGAAGACCACTATTTCGGTGCTATTCCGGAAAGGGTGTACGCCTACATGCGCGATTTCGAAATCGAATGTCTGAAACTGGGTATTCCGGTAAGAACCCGTCACAACGAGGTCGCTCCGTCACAGTTTGAGTGCGCACCGATGTTCGAAGAGGCCAACCTCGCGGTTGACCACAACTCCCTGCTGATGGACGTAATGGACCGCGTTTCCAGCAAACATAAACTGAAAGTATTATTCCACGAAAAACCATTCGCCGGCATCAACGGAAGTGGGAAACACAATAACTGGAGTATGAGTACCGACACAGGCGTTAACCTGTTGTCACCGGGTAAAACACCGCGTACCAACCTGCAGTTCCTGACGTTCTTCATCAATACCATTGCGGC